>NZ_JBHFNP010000079.1:0-3077 GCF_041929235.1 Microseira sp. BLCC-F43 | reverse complement strand
TAAAGAGGGAACCTGCTGCATTAGTCTGCGAGCAGTATGAGCCTCAATTAATAGACGCTTCTTTTTCAAACTTTGAGCCTGCCTTTGTAGTCGTTGCCATTCACCGATTGGGTCGGCGACCTTTACCACAGTTATATTTTGTCATTAATTCATTTTCGACAAATTTATCAAACTTGTCTAAGTAAATATTCGCAAGGATTGGGCTTAATATTGCTCGGGTGTGGGCTTCCACTTAAGGTGGCATTATATCGCCATTCCTCCAAATATCCAGTTTTGAGCAAATTTTCGATTTACCTCAAAAAACGGTTATCCTTGATTTTCTGTTTCAGAATATCGAGGAGAATTGAGTGGTCGAGTGAGTCTAAGCATTGAGCTATGTCACCTTCCACAAACCATTTTGTCCCTACCCATTTACTGTATATTTCGCTTAGGGCTGTATGGCATCCGCGTTTTGGACGAAAACCGTGGGAGGTTGAACTAAACTGTGGTTCGTAATACGCCTCTAATATCAGCAGTATCACTATCTTGCAATAGTTTATCTGACCAGCGAGGAATGCCGAGTGGGCGTTTCTTCAAAGAGTTTTTCTTCTCAATGTATACGCGACGTACAGGCATCCATCGATACCTTTCATAACGTAGGTCATGAATAATGGCATCAATTTTTGCTTTTGACATTCCATCTACGGTTTCATCTGTTGCGCCTGGTGTCATTGCACCTTTATTGCGATGGATTTTACCGTAAGCGAGTAAGAACAAATCGGGGTTAAACAATTGTCGATAAACATCTTCCAATGGCAGTCCCCGCTTACCACGTTCATGGATAATTCCCAACACAGTTTCGGCGTTTCGCATCTGGCGTACCTCATGAGTTGAGTTTTGCAACACCTGCCACCCTTCCCCATCAGGACTTACGCAACTGTCACATGCGTACGCGCCGATAAGATCAGGCTAAAGACATGGCTAGAGAGGGGTGCTTGAGCTGTTGAATTAAATAGTTGGAGAGTAATCCGTACTTGATTTGATAAACTGTTTGGCCTGTTTTGTAGGCCAAGTCTTTCAATCTAAGCCAGACTAGCATGGCACAGGCTATATGATTTCTTTGCAGACTCGCCTGACGGCTAGGCCGCGATTCTATACCTGTGAGTTGCTTCAGTTCTCTGTGAAACTCTTCAATCTTCCAGCCGATGTCACACAATAGTTGTACAGCATCCGTTGCATCTTGATTTATATCGTTAGTCGCGATATATTCCGTTTTGCTGGTCGAAACAATTACCCGGAATAGTTTCACTTTTTTATCTTTAGGGAAAGCTTTTATTTTAATCGTTTTGCCTTGTTCAAGCTCAGTTTCATTCCAGTTGAGTGATTCAATTGGTTGATAATTTTCTACTCCTCCTGTATCATCCACCAAGCGGTTTCTCTTTAAAGGACAGTAGTAAATCTTACCTTGTTTGTCAATATATTGCATCAAGTTCTTCGTTGCATACCAGCTATCCATTAAGACTGTGCGAAAAGGCAGCAGCTTGTGGTAGATTAGGTTTTGAAGCATTTCCAACACATGGTCTAGTTTACTCTTAGCGTGTAACTGCTCACCGCAACTGCGTTGCGGTATCGCCAATGGTGGCTCATAGCTTGCCAGGGAGTAAGTGTGGTAAGGGATTGAGCCAAATAGGTGAAAATAGAGTATAGTAGCTTCCATGCTCAAAACAGCGGCACTGACAACCGACCCGGTAGAGATAGCCATTGCAGTAGAGAAGATGGCGATGGCAATGCTGTCGTTGGGAGAATGGCTACGATAAGCTTCAGCAGCAGCTAAAACAGCAACAACGAAAACTCTCGGAAAAACAGCAGCTCATAGAAGAGCAGCAACAGGAGATTGAACAGTTAAAAGAAGCGTTAGATAAGCTAAAAAACCGCACCTCATCAAACAGTTCTATCCCCCCATCAGCAGACCTGATCAAAAAGCCCAGTGATAAAAGCAAGCGGAAAAAAGGAAAAAAACGCGGCCCCAAATATGACCACCCCGGAAAGACCCGCAATGGATTTGGTGAGCCTGACCAAATAATAGAGCTAGAACTAGAAACTTGTCCGGTTTGTCAGGCAGCAGTTACGCCAGTTACAGCAGCACCGACTAAAGTGCAACAAGTAGCCGAGTTGGTAGAGCAACCTGTAGAAATCAGAGAATACCGCCGACGCTTATGCCAATGTCCCGGTTGTGGCTTCTCAGGATACTCTCAATTACCACCAGGAGTATTAGAAGGATTTAGCTACGGCGGCAGGTTATGTAGCGTGGTTGGTTGGCTGGGATATGGCGGTAACTTACCTTGGCGAAAACAAGAATATTTTGTGGAACAGGTCTTGGGAGTACCCATCTCTCAAGGGAGTTTAGCCAAAATGCAGCGCTACTTTCAGCAAAGTTTGCAGCCAATTTATCAACAATGGCTGACCTATGTGCAACAGCCGGGAGTACGCTGTGTAGATGAAACTACCTACGGCATTGATGGCATCAAATATTGGTTGTGGGTAGCCACCAGCGACCAGGTTTGTGTACTACTATTAGCTCCGACTCGGAGTAGTGCCGAACTTAAGCAGTTATTGGGGCAAGACTTTGAAGGCATTCACTCTAGTCAGTTTTTAATTGAGAAACCAGTAGTTTAAACAACAGCCGTACCGCCCGCGCAGCAACGCGGGTGCGTACCAACTTAATTGGGCAACCCGAAGATTTTTCATCATCGAGGATATCGCCCAAAAGTTGACCGATAAAGTTTTTGGGACGCGATCGCTTAGGTTCGACGCGGGTTTTCACCCACTGCCACAGCACAATTCTGCATAGATCTGATCCGCCTACTCGATCCAAATCCTTGTCCTTGGAAGCTTCTTTTCCGGGTGCGACACCGAGCGATCGCATAAACCGACGCGGAGAAAGGTATCGCTTTGTGGGTTTCCCTGACTTTCGTCCCCGGCGCGTAATCACTTCTGGTTTACCGTCGGCATCTAAGTAATTTGACAACGGGTAAATTTGGCTGATTAAAACTGTCTGCAACCGCAGTCCAAAACCAAACTTAGCAAACACTTTTCGG
>NZ_JBHFNP010000078.1:0-2937 GCF_041929235.1 Microseira sp. BLCC-F43 | reverse complement strand
GAGAGGATGTACTCTTTTTCCAGAGAGCATTTATCAATGGAACACTTACGACTATCGCACCAATCTTTTATCTCTCGAAGCGCATAGTTGTAGGCACGACGACAGATATCCATCCACTCAACGAATTGCTGCTCTTGAGCGATTTATAAAAATTATGGCGTGGGTCTTATAGCTCCCCCAGACCCCCACAAAAAGATAAACCTGCCTTCAAACCGATTCAAATTGGCATCACCGTGGGCGATCGCACCCAAGTCAAATCTGGTCTCACCGGCACCGAACAAGTCTTAATCAGTTTTCCACCCGGAATGGAGCCAAAATCCGACGCCCGCAGTCCATTGCCCGGTATGAACCGCAACAATCGCAACTCATCCAGAAATAGTGGAAATACTGGAAATAATCCTCCTCCCCCTCCCTGATTTTAGGATGCTACTTTTATGCAAAAACTCTGTATACTCCCCCTGTACAAACTTAACCGATTGTCAACCGTACAGTATTCAACAACTTGGTTACTGTTAAGTTTGCAATATCAGCCAAAAATTTACCAACGCATTTGCAAGGGTTTCAAGCTTGCTGTTTTTTTTGACATACCTCTCCAACATTCTTATTTACCACCCTCTGAAACTATTGTCAATTCGTATGTCACTTTTTTAAATGTCATCAAATTATGACAATGTTAAGCGACCCAACGATCGGATGTTTAAATCAAAAATCTTATTTGCATATATAAAGCTTATAAAAGCATGTTTGACGGGATTATAGCAGAAGTTGGTAATTAGAGCATAAAAGTTGATAAATCTTTTCAGTGTGGATATGAAAAAGTCAAGCGGAAAATTAACGCAGCAAGTTGCCTTTAGCGAAGTAGTAAGAATTGCCACAGAAGCGTTGTGGAGTAATAAACTGCGTACAGGATTGACGATGTTAGGAGTAATTATTGGCATTGGATCGGTAATTTCAATTACCTCAATCGGACAAGGAATTCAAAAAAGCGTGGAACAGTAAATCCAATCTTTGGGAACCGATGTGTTGCAAATTTCGCCCGGTGCTGCTCGCAGCGGCAACATCGTGGGAAGTGCTGGATCGATTAGTACTTTGACGTGGGAAGATGCCAAAGCTATTGCTCAAGAAGCGCCTTCTGCTAAAGTTGTTTCCGCCAGTTTACAGCGTCAAGCACAAGTAGTTTATGGCGGCACAAATACAAATACCACGATTTACGGTACTGACTTAAACTATCCAGATGCGCGTAACGTTTATCCTCAAATCGGACGCTATTTCTCGCAAGAAGAGCTGAAAGAGTCGGCTCAAGTTGCAGTTGTTGGAACCACGGTGCAACAGAAACTATTTGGCAATAACACGGGATTGGGTGAAAAAATTCGCATCCAAGGCGAGCTTTACCAGGTGATCGGTATTATGGAACCCAAAGGCAGTCAAGCGCCGATGGATCGAGATGATGCAATTTTTATTCCGCTGACGAGCATGTCGTCGCGGATTGTGGGAAATAACGCGCTGACTGGAGTTTCAGTAAATACAATTTGGGTCAAAGGCGAAAATCAAACTGCGCTGAATGCCGCCCGGTTTCAGGTGACAAATTTGTTGCGCTTGCGGCATAACATTGACAAACCTGACAATGATGACTTCCGCGTCAGGAACCAAGCCGATTTAATCAACGCATTTTCTAATACGGTGGGATTCCTGACGATTATGGTGGTGGCGATCGCAGGCATTTCCCTTGTAGTCGGCGGCATCGGCATTGCCAATATTATGTTGGTTTCTGTAGTCGAACGCACGCGGGAAATCGGGATTCGCAAAGCCTTGGGGGCGACGAAATCGGCGATTTTGACGCAATTTTTAGTCGAAGCTCACGCCATCTCCACAATTGGCGGCATCATTGGCGCAGGCACGGGGATTGCGATCGCTTTTGGCGGGTCTATGATTTTCAAATTTCCCTTTGTGGTTTCCGGGTTGTCAGTTGCGATCGGATTTGGATTATCAACCGCAGTCGGACTCGTCGCCGGGGTAATTCCTGCCCGCAATGCCGCCAACCTTGACCCAATTGCAGCACTAAGGAGCGATTGATTGTGGCAACGATGATTTGGATCGAAGGCATTACCAAAACCTATAAACTGGGAGAAATTACCGTTCCGGTTCTCAAAGGTATTAATTTATCAATTGAAGAAGGCGAATACGTGGCGATTATGGGCGCCTCCGGCGAGGGAAAATCGACGCTGATGAATATTATCGGCTGTCTCGATCGCGCTACGAGCGGACATTATGTATTTGAAGGCAGCGACCTCACGACATTTAACGACGATGAACTGGCATACGTCCGCAATCAAAGGATTGGATTTGTGTTTCAACAATTTAATTTACTGCCCCGCGCCACTACCTTGGAAAATGTGATGGTGCCAATGATTTATGCCAACGTGCCAAAGTCGGTACGTCGAGAAAGAGCGAAGCAAGCCCTAATTAGAGTTGGTTTGGGCGAAAGGATGAATAACCGTCCGAGTCAGTTATCTGGGGGACAACAACAACGAGTGGCGATCGCGCGTGCCTTAGTCAATCGTCCGGCGTTAGTATTAGCCGACGAACCGACAGGCGCATTGGATACTCAAACCTCGCAAGATGTGATGAATCTGTTCGCCGAATTGAATCAGCAAGGGATTGCGATCATTCTGGTTACCCACGAACCCGACATCGCCGCTCAAACCAAACGCATCATTCGCGTTCAAGATGGGTATGTGGTGAACGTATCAGAACATTATCCGCTTCAATGTAACAATTTACTTCCGCATTTTGAGGTCAATCGTAGACAGCGATCGCCTTTGAGCCATTGTCATCAACTGCACCAGGCGCAATCCCATAATAAAACTTCCCCTCGTGCCATTTCCAGCGGTAGCCATCCGGGTCGAATTGCGCGATTGCATCGGCAAAAGCATCACC
>NZ_JBHFNP010000077.1:0-22092 GCF_041929235.1 Microseira sp. BLCC-F43 | reverse complement strand
TAGAGGCAAGAGTTAAAGACCTACTTCAGGATGCTTGCTAGTCCTGAACTCTAGAACCAGATGATTAAACAGATTTATGGGTTAAGTCAGTGTCATTTGGATAGTTACCGACCTCTAACCTTGTCGAAGCAAACATTACTTTATTGAGCAGAAATGCAAAATCACGTATTCGTTTTAGACACCAATAAACAACCTCTCAACCCTGTCACTCCCAAACGAGCCAGGGAGTTATTGACCAAGCAAAAAGCGGCTGTATTCAGGATGTATCCGTTCACACTGATACTCAAACACGCTGTTTTAAACCCAACACTCAGACCATTGACCATCAAGCTTGACCCAGGCTCTAGATTTACTGGGATTGCGGTTTTAGATGGAGAAAATGTCATCTGGGCAGCCGAGTTGGAACATAGAGGTTGGCAAATCAAAGACTCTTTGGAATCAAGACGGTCATTGCGTCGTAGTCGTCGTAACCGCAAAACTAGATATCGTCAACCCAGATTCAATAACCGCTACATGTCAGAAGGCTGGTTAGCTCCATCGTTGATGCATCGCGTTTTGACAATTGAGACTTGGGTCAAACGGCTTTGTCGTTATGCCCCAATCACATCTATCGCAATGGAGTTGGTTAAGTTTGATACCCAAGCTTTGCAAAATCCAGAAATTGATGGCGTTGAATATCAACAGGGCGAACTATTTGGTTACGAGGTGCGGGAATATCTGTTAGAGAAATGGGGGCGCAAATGCGCTTACTGCGATAAAGAAGGTGGAACACTCCAAATTGAACATATCCACCCCCGCGCCAAAGGTGGTTCCAACCGAGTATCGAATCTCACTTTGTCGTGTGAGCGATGCAATACCAAGAAAGGAACCAAATCAATAGATGAGTTCCTCAAAAAAGATGCATCTAGGTTGAAGCATATAAAACAACAAGCCAAAAAGCCACTGAAAGATGCGGCAGCCGTAAACTCAACTCGATGGAAACTGTTTCACACCTTAAAAGATATTCTGCTCACAACGACGGGGACGGGCGGACGAACTAAGTACAACCGAGTCAGGTTTGAGCTACCTAAACAACATTGGATTGATGCAGCTTGTGTTGGCAAAGTTGAAAAGCTGAATTTATTGACAACCCAACCACTGAGAATTAAATGCACTGGATGGGGAACTCGCCAAATGTGCGGTACGGATAAATATGGCTTTCCGCATCTGGCCCAGGGAACGAAAGCAAGTTCATTTTGGCTTCAGGACAGGCGATATTGCAAAAGTCGTTGTCACGTCTGGCAAGAAGATTGGTCAGTATGTTGGTCGCGTGTTGTGCCAAACCAGAGGAAGTTTTGATATTGGGACTAAATTAGGTCGAGTCACCGACATTCATCACAGGTTTTGCAAAACAATTCATAAAAAGGATGGTTATTCGTATGCTTTTTGATATTGACACGGCAGTTAAAACTGCTCGTGTCGCATTTCCTCCTCGATCTAAAGATGCGAGGCTCCCATGCTCCCGTTTTTCTTTAGGTGGGTAATCACAGCCGATCCGCTCATAATTAAGATTGAGGGTGTCAAACTTGAAATTGACTTGGCAGCAGAAAAGGTATTTGCAGCCGAGAAGGCAGGGCGAAAAATTGCCTTCGAAGTTAAAAGTTTTCTCAATAGCTCTGCCATCACTGACTTTCACTCGGCACTGGGGCAATTTTTAAATTATCGCCTCGCTTTGCAAATGAGTGATATGATGTCTTGGAAATCACCCATAATTAAAACTCTCCGCGTCTCCCTGTCCCCGCGTCTTTGCGTCAGTCCCAACTATGGGTAATCAAAGGGAGATGATATGAGCCAGACAGAACTCTTTACTTAGCAGTGCCTTTGGAAACATTTGATACCTTCTTTCAAGAGCGATTTACTCAGGAGGCTGTCAAGCTATATCAAATTAAATTATTGGTATACGATCCTCTCAAGGCGGCGATTGTTGCATGGAAAGACTAGAACATTATCGCCAATGTATTCGTAAATTACTAACCGAACACGCCACGCTTTTTGATAGTAATTCGGATATCGAATGTCAGCTGATTTTTGATGTGGAACGCGACCATTATCAGCTTTTAGATGTTGGATGGGAAGGACTCAAGCGAGTTTACAATTGTTTCATGCACTTTGATATCAAAGATGGCAAGATTTGGATTCAGCGTAATATGACCGATGTGGATGTTGCGCGGGAATTAGTAGAGATGGGCGTTGCGCCGCAGGATATCGTCTTGGGGTTGCATCCACCTTACAAGCGTCCTTATACTGGGTACGGAGTAGCTTAGATCCCCCCCTGTTGTGCCCCCCTTGACACTTTGGCAAAATATTCAGTTTATTTACCAACATTTACTTCCTTTACTCCCCAAAGACTGAGTACCCACCAAGCAATATGGGTAAATTGGGCGCACTCAAACCAGGTAAAAGTGAATGCAATATAAGCCACTGCTACTGCTTCAATACCGCCGATTGGCGACAATTGCACAAGTCTAAAACAAAATACCAGCAACCCACCGTAACAAAATAAACCCAAAACGCCTACCGATAAAGTCGTGTCTAAAATCAGATTGTGCGCTTTATAAGTAGGTATTGGCATTGTGCGTAATTGTCCATTTTTACCCCACAAGTCAAAACTGAAGTCACCCAAATTCACAATATTTGGCGTCCGATTGGGGTTTTGGATATACGGATAAGCGATGCCAAAACCATTAAATCCCCATCCGAGTAGGGGGCGCTTTTTTATACCAGTTATAGATTGCTGCCATAACCAATACCGATCTGAAGTGAGATATTTGATTGCTACTGTCTTACTGTCGAAGTTGTATCGATCAAGTGCAGAAATTTTGCGGGTAAATGAAACTGCACCGACAAATAACAAAGCTACCAAGACACTGACAAGTATTACTCTGCGATAAAGTTTAGCTTTTTCCTCACAGTAAAGCCAGTAAACGCCTGCCACAATTAAAGCGAGTACTCCCGCTCTGGTAAAGGTCAGCAACAGCGCTGGCATAATTAGAGATAACGCGAGTACTGCCTTTCGCTTACTTATCCACTTCCACTTCCAACTCACAAGTGTTAGCACTGCCACTGCTGCTAATACGAACGATGCATGACCTCGATGGGAATATAAACCAATCGGTTGTTGTTCTTTGAAAATGGTACTAGCTAAGATATTTTCTCTTAGCAATTGACCCATTGTGGCGGTGTAGTCGATGCGCCAGTCGATCGGTTGGGGGAAGGAAGATGGTTCTGCCGTACTTAGTGTGCTAAATTTTGAGGAAAATGCCAGAAAAGTAATGCCCTTACTTCAAAAGTATAAAAATTCTTAAAGCCAAAGCCACAAGGTTTTAACAATTTTAATTTGTTATTAATACCTTCCACTACTCCATTAGTTATTTTCCTCTCAAACTAGCCTACTACTTCGGCAAACCAACGCTTAATCGTTGAGACACTATTGCGGTAATATGGTTCAGCTTTCTTTAACCAATCAATTAATTTTAATGTTCCTTCTCCCTAGTTTTTACTTGACTCAAATAAGAGATGAAATTCTTCTTTCAAGTCATGCATAATTGCTCCACTCGGTGAAGCCTCTTTAACCTGTTATAATTTTTTTTCTGAGCCGATAACTTATCCTCAGCTTTCAGCAATGTATATTTACTTCCTTTTAAACTACTAAATAGTTTAGCTCTTTCTTTAGCATTTAGTGATTCTGCTGTTTTCTTTTGAGCAATTCTAGCAGAGTTTAACTCTTCATGAACTATTTTTTTCACATGAAATCTATCCACAGTTACTACTGCCGGACAGATTTTTTGGACTAAGGATTTATAATTACCACTCATATCCATACTGACTTCTTCTATCTGAAACAATATTTTTTCTCCCCATTGCTGCATCACTTTTTCTATATGTGACTGGTTTCGAGATGACACTAATCCCACTAACTTATGTGTTTCTAAGTCTACTAAAACGACAATAAATTTTCCTGGCCCTTTTACTAAACTAATTTCATCTATTCCTAAAACTTTTAAATCTTTTACATCAACTGGCCGGATTTTTTTAGCTACAGCTATTACCATTGACCAGACTTCTTCTTCTGTTAATCCATTGTTTTTTGCTACATTGCTCGCGTCACTATGAATAACTTGCTCTGTAATCACCTCGGCATATCTATAAGTAAAACGTTTTCTTTCTCCTACAAAATCCAAAGTTTCGCTCAAACAAAGGTTTTTGGCATTTCTCACACTTAAATCTTCGCCGATTTACCTTCAAAATAACTTCTCTATCCCCCATCGGTAAATCTCTTACTAGATGGCTTTTATTTTGATGAACGCGATGACTTATCTCGCCACAACGGGGGCAAGCTGCTGTTTTTTTCTCTATTCTTACAGACAATATTAATGTTTCTTCTGTTTGTTTACTATCTTCTACTATCACACCAGGTAATTTTAGTAATTTAGTCATCACTCTTTTGATAATTAATGCCAAATTCCCTGGTTTTTCTGGATTTTCTAACATTTTAGCACGCTAAGTACGGCAGAACCAAAATCTGTATTGCCAGTAGCGACCTCATCACTATAGGTCAAGGTTGTTTCCGAAAATCTTCGGCTTATATTCTTTGGTTGCTTGACACAATCCCCAAATATCTCTTATACTTATATTTAGTATACTAAACAATTACCCTAGCCGCCATGACTTCTGCATCTATTAAGCCAACCCTACCAAAACAGTTGCGACAAGTCTGCGCCCCTTATGGCTTGGGCTACCGGATTAAGCTGCTATCTCAGCTAATGGGGCGCAAGTTTCAAGAACGACTCGATCCTTACGGGCTGACTCCGTTCCACTGGGTGGTATTGTGCTGTTTGTGGGAAGAAGACGGTTTACCTACTTGTGCGATTGGCGAGAAATTGCAACAGGTGGGGGGCACCCTCACAGGCGTACTCGATCGCATGGAAGAACGGGGACTGATTCGCCGCGAAAGGGATACGCGCGATCGCCGCATCTGGCGCATCTGGCTGACAGACGCCGCGGCGCAACTCCAAGAAATTTTACCCCCAATTGCCCTGGAAATGCGCGAGCAGATTCTGCAAGGCATTCCAGCAGAAGAGCAACAGCTGTTTTCCCAACTGGTAGATCTTGCGATCGCTAATCTCTCCTAGCTATCCTTTTCTCCCAGCGGGCAGAAGCCCATATTCTTAATTTTTGTTAAATGTTTAGTGTACGAAATAAAAGCAGTATAATCTAAACATCATAGATATTACGGACGCGAAATAAATAGGTTTTTATTCACGTACAACCAAATAAACTGCTAAGGAAGGCAACAATGGAACGCACAAAAACGGCTGTATTAAACGGAAGCAAACCCCAGGTAGAAGAGGCGGAGGGGGTAGTAACGATCGCACCCGAAGTGATTCCTGAGACAGCGCCTGCGCCTGCACCGAAGCGGGCGAAACCGAAACGGCCTGTAAAAGGGATTTTGGCAGTATTGGGAGTGGGAGCGATCGCGGGAGCCGGTACGTTTGGCTACAACTGGTGGCAGTATGGAGCCACCCACCAAGAAACCGACAACGCCACAGTAATCGGACACGTTCATAACGTAGCGAGTCGCATCAACGGCACGGTTAGCAGCGTGCTGGTAAACGATAACCAAATAGTCAAACAAGGCGACTTGCTAGTTAAACTCGATCCGCGCGACTACCAAGTTAAAGTACAACAAGCCGAAGCGGCACTACAAGCGGCAAAAAGTCAAGCCACTGCCGCAAGTGCGAACATCGCTTTATCGGCAGAAACAGCATCGGCGAAAACAACTCAAGCCCAAGGGGATGTGAGCAACGCCGTGGCGGGGATAGATACAGCCAAAGCCGCGCTGGCGGAAGCCGAATCGGGCGTACCCGCAGCCGTGGCGGCGCTGAATCAAGCCCAAGCCGGAGTACCGCAAGCGCAAGCCGCCGTACAAGCCGCCCAAGCCGGAGTACCGCAAGCGCAAGCGGCTGTAGAAGCAGCCATTGCTGGAGTTAGTCAAGCCCAAGCCGCATTGCAAGAAGCGCAAGCCGGAGTGCCGCGGGCGCAAGCATCTGTGCAAGAAGCGCAAGCGGGGATACCAGCGGCACAAAGCCAGGTACAACAAGCGGAAGCGAACTTGCAAAGAGTGCAAACAGACTATCAGCGGTATCAAAGTTTATTCCAACAAGGAGCGATCGCGCGCCAACAACTCGACGCCGCCAAAGCCGCCTACGACGTAGCCGTAGCGCAAAGAAACGCCGCGGTGCAAGGGGTGCAACAAGCACAAGCCCGCGTAGCCCAAGCGCAAGAAAATGTAGCCCAAGCGCAAGCCAAAGTCGCGCAAGCAAGAGTTGGCGTTACCAGCGCCCAAGCGGCTGTCGCCCAAGCACAACAAGGCGTTACCAGGGCGCAAGCGCAAGTGGCACAAGCACAACAAGGCGTTACTAGCGCGCAAGCGCAAGTAGCAGCCGCGAGAGAAGGAATTACTAGGGCGCAAGCCAAAGTTGCACAAGCTAGAGAAGGGATTACCAGCGCCCAAGCGAAACTGGCAACTTCTAGAGGTGGACTGCAACAAGCCACGGCGGGAAATCAACAAACCGAAGTGAATCGGCGTCAGTACGAAGCGGCGCAGGCTGCGATCGCATCAGCCCAAGCATCGCTATCCGACGCACAATTGCAACTATCTTATACCGATATCGCCGCTCCAGCCGATGGCACAGTCGGGCGCAAATCCGTAGAAGTTGGGCAAAGAGTGCAAGCGGGAACGCCTTTAATGGCAATAGTCAGCAACGATATTTGGGTAGTTGCCAACTTTAAAGAAACCCAGCTACAAAAAATGAAACCAGGGGAAGAAGTAGAAATCAAGCTTGATGCTTTCCCGAATCAAACCTTTAAAGGTAAAGTTGATAGCTTTTCTCCTGCTAGTGGTTCTCAGTTCGCATTGTTACCGCCAGATAATGCCACGGGAAACTTTACCAAAGTCGTGCAGCGGATTCCAGTCAAAATTGTCTTCGATGCTGATAGTGTCAAAGGCTACTCATCGCGAATTGCTCCCGGTATGTCTGCAAAGGTAAGCGTCGAAGTCAAATAATTGCTATCCTGAGCAATTAGCAATTAGCAATTAGCAATATGAAATACCGTCAATTAGGCAACAGTTCCATAAACGTTTCCGCGATTGGACTAGGGTGCATGGGGATGTCCGAATTTTACGGACAGCGGGATGAGGCAGAAGCGCAGTCTACCATCCACCGCGCCCTAGATTTGGGTATCAATTTTCTCGATACGGCTGATATGTACGGAGTCGGACGTAACGAGGAACTGGTGGGAAGGGCGATTAAAGACCGCCGCGCTCAAGTAATTATTGCTACTAAGTTTGGAAATGTACGGTCAGAAGATGGCGGTTTTTTAGGTGTTAATGGACGCCCGGAATATGTGAAACAAGCTGGCGATGCCAGTCTAAAACGCTTGGGAATCGAGGTAATCGACCTTTATTATCAGCATCGGGTTGACCCCAACGTGCCGATTGAAGAAACAGTTGGGGCAATGGCGGAATTAGTACAAGCTGGTAAAGTTCGTTACCTGGGACTTTCCGAAGCGGCGGCGGGAACGATTCGACGGGCAAATGCAGTTCATCCGATTAGTGCTTTGCAGACAGAATATTCGCTTTGGAGTCGAGATCCGGAAGATGAAATTTTGCCAACTTGTCGCGAATTAGGGATTACTTTTGTTGCCTATAGTCCCTTGGGGCGCGGTTTTTTGACCGGGCAAATTAAGAGGATTGACGACCTCGAACCGGATGATTGGCGGCGGAATTCACCGCGTTTCCAAGGCGATAATTTTCAGCATAATTTAGAATTAGTAAAAGCTGTGCAACAATTGGCAGATGAAAAAGGATGCACGGCTTCTCAATTAGCATTAGCTTGGCTGTTGGCGCAAGGGGAAGATATCGTCCCCATACCTGGAACGAAGAGACAGAAGTATCTGGAAGAAAATATTGCAGCGGTTGAAATTAACCTCACCCCTGAGGATTTGGCGACGATTAATAGCATAGCGCCCTTAGGTTTTGCATCTGGCGATCGCTATCCAGAATTTGCCATGCGCGCTGTCAATCTTTAACCGGAATTACGCAAAGAAACCGGGTCTCTAGGCTTGTGATAGCCAAGTAATTGGTATCCTAAGCAATTAGCAATTAGCAATTAGCAATTAGCAACATGAAATCGAAATCTATGTTGATGAAAGACAGAATTGCCCTCGTTACAGGTGCGAGTCGGGGTATTGGCGCAGCTACCGCTACACTTTTAGCCCGCCACGGGGCGGCAGTTGGCATTAATTACTACAGTAACCCAGCGGCGGCACAAGAAGTAGTCAAGGCAATTGAAGCAGAAGGTGGTAAAGCTTTTGCAGTCAAAGCGGACGTGACAAACAACGACGAAGTGAAGGCAATGGTGCAGCAGGTAATTGAAGCAATTGGCCCCATCGATACATTAATATTAAACGCCGCATGGCCGTTTCCCATCGCTCCATTTTTAGAGTATAAATGGGAAGATTTCGAGCATAAAGTTTTATCGTAACTGAAAAGCACTTTCTTTCCTTGTCAAGCCGTAATTCCCTCGATGATCGAACAAAAAAAGGGTTGCATTATTGTTATTAGCACCGGGCTTTCTCGCCATCCCGCCCCTGGATTTTCATCCCACACTACAGCAAAATCAGCATTGGATGGCTTAGTAAAAAGCTTAGCACTGGAATTAGGCCCCCACGGCATTCGAGTTAACGCCGTAGCACCTGGTTTAACTATCACAGATGCTACGGCTTTTTTACCTCAAGAAAGCAAGGATGCATCTGCCCAAATGACTCCTTTAAGAAGGAATGGAATGCCTGAAGATATTGCGGGCGCTATTCTACTCTTAGCTGCCGACGAAGCAAAGTTTATCACGGGAACTTACCTGCCCGTCAGTGGGGGAATACAGATGATTTGATGGGATACAGTTGACAGTTGACAGTTGACAGTTGACAGTTAGTCAAGCTTCCTAGAAGGAGGGAAGTTTAAGTCCCGTTTTTCTTTGATAATTGTCCACTGTCCACTGTCCACTACCAGGTCATATTAATTCTGTAGGGTGCGTTAGCGGTGTAGGGCATCGCCACTGCCATAGTTTACCCTGCCATCGGCATTACTGTGTGTATGGGCAATTAGCAATTAGCAATTAGCAATTAGCAAGTCTTTAGCAGGATGGCAAAAGGAAAACAATTGTGTAGAATTATTAAGATAATACTATAAAATCAATCTGAAGGACGATACCGGCATGGGGATAGGCGCGAGAAAGTGGATACCGGACATACCGGCTTTTAGGTCGAGAAACTATCGCCTTTTCTTTGCAGGACAAGGGTTATCTCTGATTGGAAGTTGGATGACGCAAGTGGCGACAGTTTGGCTGGTTTATCAGTTAAGCGCGTCGCCTTGGTTGTTGGGAATTGTGGGATTTACCAGCCAAATTCCCAGTTTAATTTTCTTGCCGTTTGCGGGTGTTTTGGTCGATCGATGGAATCGGCATCAAGTGATTATTTGGACTCAAATCCTCTCGATGATTCAGTCGTTAACCCTAGCGGTGTTAGCGCTGACGGGGGTGGTGGATATTTGGCATTTGATTGGATTGAGTTTATTTCAAGGAATTGTCAATTCATTTGATGCCCCGGCGCGCCAAGCTTTTGTGCCGGAAATTATCGAAAGAAAAGAGGATTTGGCGAATGCGATCGCCATCAACGCCTCTATGTTCAACGGTGCCAGATTAATTGGTCCCGCCGCCGCCGGAGTGGTACTCGCCACATATAGCGCGGGGGTTTGCTTTTTAATCGACGGCATCAGCTACATTGCGGTTATTATCGCATTATTAGCGATGAAACTCAAGCCCCGAACGATAAAACCAGTTAGCGGTAATGCGTTACAAAGATTGAAAGAAGGCTTTGCTTATACCTTTGGCTTTCCACCGATTCGCGCCATCATCTTGCTGCTAGCATTAGTCAGTTTTTGGGGAATGCAATATACGGTTTTAGTGCCAATTTTTGCCACCAAAATATTGAACGGCGGCCCCGATGCGTTAGGGTTTTTAATGGCAGCATCGGGAATCGGCGCGCTGTTTGGTGCGGTGTATTTGAGTACGCGCAAAAGTATCATCGGAATTGGGAAAATCATCGCCTATTCTCCGGCGCTGTTGGGAATAGCAATCGTGGGATTTGCTGTATCCCGCGTCATGTGGCTTTCCTTACTGATGATGTTGTTAAGCGGAGTGGGTTTCATTCTGCAATTTGCCTCTAGCAATACATTTGTCCAAACGATTGTGGAAGATGATAAACGGGCAAGAGTCCTCAGCATCTATACAATGGCATTTTTTGGCGTCATACCCTTTGGCAATTTATTCGCTGGTGGTTTGGCGAACTACATCGGCGCGCCGAATACGTTAATGATCGGCGGCGTTATTTGCATTTTAGGTTCAATTTATTTCGCCCGACAGTTACCGAGTTTAAAACCTTTAGTTCAGCCAATTTATGCCAAACTAGGCATTACTTCGTAGCCCAGAAAGAAACCCGGTTTTTTTGAAAAAACCGGGTTTATGAATTAACCAAATCTAAAATCTAAAATCTAAAATCTAAAATCGGAGTATTCCAATGACCGACACTCGTGCATCTAGCCAGCAAAATCAAAACCCTCCCGCCCCACCCCAACAAGTTTCTTTTAAAACCTGGATCGGGGTTCTGGGAACAATTTTGGGTGCGTTCATGGCGGTGTTGGATATTCAAATCACCAACGCTTCCTTGCAAGATATCCAAGCAGCATTGGGTGCGACGTTAGAAGAAGGTTCCTGGATTTCTACCGCTTATCTCGTGGCAGAAATTGTCGTGATTCCCCTCACGGGATGGCTATCGCGAGTTTTTTCAATTCGCTGGTATCTTTTAGTCAATGCTGCCTTATTCATCTTCTTTTCCGTCTGTTGTGCTTGGGCGTGGAATCTGGGTTCGATGATTGTATTTCGCGCCTTGCAAGGATTCACCGGCGGCGTTTTAATCCCGATGGCGTTTACTTTTATTATTACTAATATACCTCCAGCTAAGCAGCCGATTGGTTTAGCGATGTTTGCGATTACCGCAACATTTGCTCCCTCGATTGGGCCAACTTTAGGGGGATGGTTAACGGAAAATTACGGCTGGCAATATGTGTTTTATCTTAATATCGTACCGGGATTATTATTGCTAGGGGCTGTTTGGTATGCCGTCGAACCAAAACCCCTGCAATTAGGGTTGCTAAAACAAGGCGACTGGGGCGGAATTATTTCGATGGCGATTGGTTTGGGTTCGCTGCAAGTTGTTTTAGAAGAAGGCAGTCGCAAGGATTGGTTTGAGTCGGATTTTATTGTGCGGTTAAGTATCGTTGCTGCTATTTTCCTCACCATATTTTTCGCCGTAGAACTAACCCGCAAGCGACCTTTTATTAATCTCCGTTTATTGTTACGGCGCAATTTTGGTTTAGCGAGTATCGTCAACGTATCTTTGGGAGTGGGGTTATACGGGTCGATTTATATTTTGCCGCTTTATTTAGCCCAAATTCAAAGATACAACGCGATGCAAATTGGCGAAGTAATTATGTGGGCGGGAGTCCCCCAGTTATTTATCGTCCCATTAGTGCCAAAATTAATGCAGCGAATCGATATTCGCGTTTTGATTGGAGTGGGAGTCAGTTTATTTGCGGTCAGCTGTTTTATGAACTCGAGTATGACCCACGATACGGGTATCGATCAGTTGCGTTGGTCCCAATTAGTCCGGGCGATGGGACAACCTTTGATTATGGTACCGCTTTCCACAATTGCGACCGCTGGAATTGAAGCAGAAAATGCTGGGTCTGCTTCCGGGTTATTCAATATGATGCGAAATTTGGGCGGTTCAATTGGCATTGCCATATTGGCAACTTTATTGACCCAGCGAGAACAATTTCACTCGAATCGCTTGGGGGATGCAGTTTCGCTATACAATCAGGCAACGCAGCAGCGAATTGACCAGTTGACTCAATATTTTATCAGTCGCGGATCGGATTTGGTGACGGCGCAAAATCAAGCGCTTCAGGCGATTAGCAATATTGTTCGCCGGGAAGCGTTTGTGATGGCGTTTAACGATTGCTTTTACTTTGTGGCGTGGACTTTGTTGTTAAGTGGCGTTGCCATCTTGTTCTTTAAGAAAGTTAAAGCGACTGGCGGCGCTGCTGCACATTAACAAATTCCGCGAAATTCCCCATCCGCCTATGGAGTGGGGATGGATAGCGGCGAAAAGTTAGACAAATTGTAGGTTGGGTTTCACTGTCGTTCCACCCAACCAGTTATATCATGTCCGGCTTTTCACCCTTAATTAAAATTCTCCGCGTCCTCGTGTCCTTAGCGTCCCCGCGTCAGTCCTAACTAAGGGTATTCCAGCGGACACGATATTACAGCGGATTGCTTTTCCAGTCAGGTACAGTCTTTTGACACAACAGCAGTGTGCAGGCACCTTTAGGGGTGCCAGCACACTGCGAAGGAAGGTGTACCTCATACGGCTGCAATCCGCTATATATCAGAACGGGGCGGGTTGATCAATACAACTAAAGGTTGAGGGTATTATATGATGTCTGCCTAATTACCCTGAATAAAAATCTCAGAGTATCACCGTGTCACCGTGTTATTCCTAACTATGGGTGAAGAACCGGACATGATATTACCCGCCCATACACCATTAAATATGCAAGTCCGATGCTACCGAACACGATATTAGTCTGCTGGTTTTGGGTTTCGTGATTAACGTCAATATATTGAAAATCAGTGAAATTACTTGAAAAAATCTGAATTGCTTGTCTGGCAAGGCTTTGATCGCATCAAAAACTGAAAAACCATCGGCTTTGAACGCAACAGGACTTACGCAAACACCAAAGTTTCTATGCTAAAGGTGATGGTCTCGTCCTGCGTAAGTCCTGGGAAATTATTCTGGGTAGCCACCGCCTACTTCAGTAGAAATAATTATTTTTGATTTTTGCGTACTTATACCGTTGGATTTTAGTTGAGCTAAAAGAGATATTAAGGTTAGCTCCAATGTAATTGGAGTAAAGAACAAATAAAAGCCTAAAGTACAGGTCAATAAATAAAATTGTCCGGGAGAAAAATCATGAAAAGAAAAGGCATGTTACTGGTTCTACCCGTTCCTTTCTTGGTTAAAGAAAATCGGCTGTTTTTTGATACACAAGCTTGCAATGGATTGGAACGGTGGGCAGATAATTTTGAGTCGGTAATTGTGGCTGCACCGACTATACCAGAAGCGCTGGCGGCACAAGAAAAAACTATGACTTGGCGCGATACGGCAACTTTAGAAAAACCAGAAAGATTTAAATTAGTGCCGTTACCTTGGGCCTATAAAATATCCGACTTTATTTATTGTTATAGTAGGGTGCGGGCGCAGCTAGCAGAATTAATCGAAAACAGCGAGTATCTCCAATTTGCCATTAACGGATTGATGGGGGATTGGGCGGTGATCGCAGCCCTAGAAGCGCGCAAACAAGGCAGACAGTATGCTATTCACACCGATTGGGTAACGCATGATGTGGTTTTAAAATCTGCCAGAGGAGCAAGTTTAAAAAAACGCATCAAAGCCACAGTAGAAGCGCCGCTAATAGAGATGTACCACGAGCGGATTATTGAAAATTGCACCCTGGGTTTGTGGCACGGGCAAGATTGCTATTCGGCGTACAGTCCGTTTTGCAAAAATAGCTATCTGGTTCACGACATTCACCTCAAACCAGGAGATGGGATTGGCGAAAAAGAGCTGAATAAAAAAGTTTTGCGGACTAAAATAGAACCGACCCTCCGCATCTGTTACGCAGGACGTATAGAGCCAATGAAAGCGCCTTTAGACTGGGTGAAAGCAATCGGTCAGGCGCGGGATAATGGTGCTAACATTCACGCCACTTGGATCGGTGACGGCAGATTAATGGATGAAATGAAAGCGCTGATTGAAAAGCTGGATCTAAATTCTTGTATTGAGGTAACTGGATGGGAGAAAAATCGAGATAAACTGCTCCAGCGCATCAAGGAATCTCACATGATGCTGTTTACCCACGTGACAAAAGAATCACCGCGTTGCCTGATCGAAGCGCTAGTCTGCGGAACGCCGATCGTAGGTTATCAAAATAGCTATGCTGACGAACTGATTGGGGATTTTGGCGGTGGTAAGTTCGTGGCAATGGGGAATTGGCAAAAACTCGGCGATCTGCTGGTAACTTTGTCCAAAGAGCGACAGCAATTGTCAAATTTGATCCGAGAAGCTGGTGAAAACGGTAAGCGATTCAACGATCAGGCTGTTTTTCACGAACGCAGCAACTTGATTAAAAAACACCTGGGTGTATCT
The DNA here is from genome assembly GCF_041929235.1 of Microseira sp. BLCC-F43. Lineage (NCBI taxonomy): Bacteria > Bacillati > Cyanobacteriota > Cyanophyceae > Aerosakkonematales > Aerosakkonemataceae > Microseira > Microseira sp. BLCC-F43. The sequence continues at coordinate 7,668 of NZ_JBHFNP010000077.1, read as the reverse complement.
ACGCTTCCGGAAATGCTTACCCCACAGCGCCAGCAAAGCTTGGTTTAAAATTGGACTTCTGCAAAAAAGATTTGGCGCCGCCCGGATGCCTACCCGACAAAAAAAGCTAAAGTTATTGTGGGGTGCGCGTCTCGGCAGACAGAGGTATGCGATCGCGCTGGTATAACTTTTCGCACCTACACCATATATTTTATTTGCAGGCTCGGTAATGAATGAACAATAACCAATGGCAATTGTTTATCGATCGCCGCGGTACATTTACCGATATTGTGGCGCGGCGTCCCGATGGTAAGCTAGTAAGACACAAGCTGCTATCGGAAAATCCCTCACGCTACAAAGATGCAGCGGTGCAAGGAATTCGGGAGATTTGAGGAATTGATGTTAATGCACCCATCCCCGCAAAACAAATAGAAGCTGTCAAAATGGGGACAACGGTAGCGATGAATGCGCTATTGGAAAGGAAAGGATCCCCCACAGTCCTTCTAATTAACTCAAGTTGCTAGTTACATCCCAAGGCATTGAAACTTTGGTGATCTGAAAAATCGTGGGTTTGACAGCGAGAAATTAACTCTGAAACCGGGTTTCTGACGCCAAAGAAACCCGGTTTCTGACTGCTAGGATCTGCCGTGGAAGGGGAATGGGTAATTGTCAAGAGTAGACTCAGCCATGAATCCAATTACCAATTACCAATTTGAATAACTAGCAACTTGCGTTAATTACCAAAGGTTTTAAACACGCCCTCCCCATCGGCTATCAAAACCGCCTGGATATCCGTCATATAATATGCCAGAAATGCTCTAAGAGCAAGTCATCGAAGTTGAACAACGCTACAGCGCTCTTGGTGAAGAATTAATTCGAGTTAATTTTGATAGTTTCCGCCCCGCTTTGCCAGCTACAGATATTTTTTTCACAAAACTATACATAAACTTTAATATACTGAACAACGCTTTTACGTAAAGCTATGATGAACTGCTTGTCTGGCAAAGGTTTTGATAAATAAACCACCTTAAAAAATCTCTGGTTTACTCGAAGAAAATGGACTAAAATTACACAAAAAATTTGAGATAAAATAAGTATTTTTACCCTTGGAAAAATCGAGAAAAAAAATCAATATAGGAGGTAGTTAGTTGTTGTTTACGATCGCTGCTTTAAATGGGAGATAAAAGTCTAAAAATTCCCGGATAAAATATATTTTATTGTGGAAGCAGGCTGGGGAAAAATGCAGGTTACTGGTTAGAATCGTTCCTTTTTTAGTCAAAGGAAATAGGCTGTTTATTGCTCGCCACAATAGAGAGTGAAACTAAGGCGATCTGATAGAACAATACCAAAATACCTCAATCGGATTATTATACTGTTTGTCTTAGAAAACAACCAACTGGTAAAACAATGTCCAAACAACTTCGAATACTGTATGCCGCAGGACCTGGCGATGCGATTGGAACCTATAAATATTGGATTCAAGCACAAGAAGATCCATCCCAGGTGGCAATTACCTATTCGAGTCAGTTCTACAATGCGTGTCGCAACTTGGAGGCAAAAGCCTATGTTATATCCTTGTGCGAGAAGAAACAATTCTTGCGTGACGGTCAATTCATCCTCGAACATCGTCCGAACCCGTTAAGCAGGGCATCGGGTCTGTTATATCATGTCGGTCAAGTATGGTACGGGTTGCGGTTAGTTGCGACAGCGATCGCGCATCGAACTGATGTTGCGGTGGTGGCGGAGGGTACAACCCACTGGTTTGTCTTGTCCCTAATGACTTGGTTGGGAGTGAAAGCGATCCCGACAATACACTGTACCCTGTGGTGTAAGTTTCTGCCCCAACGTCGGGTGGAGAAAATAATCTTAGGACTGAACCGAAATTTCTTTGCTAAAGACTGTACGGCGATCTTGGGGATTGGGAATGAAGTTGCAAAGCAAGTGGCGCAACTCACATCTGGTCAGCACCAACCAATTGTGGAATTCATCCCCACCTACAGTACAAAAGAGTTTGTAGGAGTAGGAGAACCCGATGAGAAGCGATCGCCGTTTCGGGTGCTGTTTGCAGGACGGATAGAACGAAATAAAGGCGTTTTCGATCTGCTGCAAATTGCCAAGCGCTTTCAGGAAATAGGCAGAGAGGATATTACGTTCGATATTTGCGGAACTGGGTCGGCGCTGGAGTCCTGGCGCCAAGAGGCAAAACTAGCTGGGGTTGAGTCCTTTTTTACCTATCACGGATACTACAACAAGCCAAAAATGCAGGAGATGTACAAGACTTGCCATGTCGTTATCGTGCCGACGCGGACTGACTTTGTAGAGGGATTTAATAAAGTTGTAGCAGAAGGCGTTCTAGCGGGTCGTCCCGTAGTGACCTCAGCAGTCTGTCCAGGGATATCCTACGTGGGCGACGCGATTGTGGAAGTTCCACCTAATGATACCAAAGCCTATGGCGATGCCTTGCTAGAGTTGTGCGACAACCGCCAGTTCTACGAACAAAAGCGACAAAATTGTTTAGCATGGCAAGCGCAATTTTACGATTCCTCCCACAGCTGGGAGGCGGCATTTAAATCTGTAATTATGACAATTAATCAGGAGAATAACCTCAAGGCTAAACTTGATTTGCTGTAGGTTGGGGTGATTGATTCAGGGAAAGAAAGCGGGTTTTTGCCATAGATAAATAGCGACCCTCCTATCACCAAAGTTTCTTGCTGCGCTCTCTCGTTCCCTTTCCCGACGATTTTTCAGAGAAACCCGGTTTTTGCAAAAAAAAAAGTGGACGCCAAACGTGTGATTGGGCCTCACCGTCTGCAATTGAGCAAGGTGTCACGTGATAGGATAACAGATAACGTAGTCTGGCTACACCGTGACAACAATTTGTCTGAGCAGCTTCAACCGTACCTGGTTGCTATTGATCAACTCTAGGTGAGAAAATGCGATCGCGCTTGCTTAACTGGGCGCACCTACACCATATCTTTAGTTGTAGTACGAATAGTTGCAGGAGCGGTAACCCATGAACAATAACCAATGGCAATTCTTTATCGATCGCGGCGGTACATTTACAGATATTGTTGCTAGACGTCCTGACGGACAGCTAGTAATACACAAGCTGCTATCGGAAAATCCCTCACGCTACAAAGATGCAGCGGTGCAAGGTATTCGGGAGATTTTAGGAATTTCTACCAATGCACCCATCCCCTCAGAACAAATAGACGTCGTCAAAATGGGGACAACGGTGGCAACGAATGCGCTATTGGAAAGGAAAGGATCCCCCACAGTCCTTCTAATTACCAAAGGTTTTAAAGACGCCCTCCGCATCGGCTATCAAAACCGCCCGGATATCTTCGCCCGTCATATAATATTGCCAGAAATGCTCTACGAGCAAGTCATCGAAGTCGAAGAACGCTACAGCGCCCAAGGTGAAGAATTAATTCCAGTTAATATTGCCAGTTTCCGCCCCGCTTTGCAAGCTGCCTACCATGGCGGGATTCGCAGTTGTGCCATTGTCTTGATGCACGGATATCGCTATAGGGAACACGAGCAACAAGTGGCAGCAGTAGCAAGAGAAATCGGCTTTCCCCAAATCTCAGTTTCCCATCAAGTCAGCCCATTAATGAAACTCGTCAGTCGCGGCGATACCACCGTCGTCGATGCCTATCTTTCCCCCATCCTGCGCCAATATGTAAACCAAATCGCCACCCAGTTAACAGCAAATCGGGACGATTGCCAATTACCAAAATTGATGTTCATGCAATCCAACGGGGGACTTACCGACGCACAGAACTTTCAAGGGAAAGATAGCATATTATCCGGCCCCGCTGGCGGTATTGTCGGGGCTGTGCAAACCAGTTTAATTGCCGGTTTCGATAAAATTATTACTTTTGATATGGGTGGCACTTCCACCGACGTTGCACATTATGCAGGGGAATACGAACGCACATTTGAAACCGAAGTTGCAGGTGTGCGCTTGCGATCGCCGATGATGGCAATTCACACCGTTGCGGCTGGTGGAGGTTCGATTATATACTTTGATGGTTCGCGTTATCGCGTAGGGCCGTCATCGGCAGGGGCAAATCCCGGCCCCGCTTGTTATCGCCAAGGAGGCCCGTTGACGGTGACGGATTGCAATGTGATGGTGGGCAAGTTGCAGCCAGAGTTTTTCCCCAAAGCCTTCGGCGAAAATGCCGATTTGCCGCTGGATGTGGAGGTTGTGCAACAGAAGTTTAACGCTCTGGCACGGCAGATTGGGGACGGGCGAAGTCCGGAGGAAGTGGCAGCAGGGTTTTTAGCAATCGCTGTCGATAAAATGGCAAACGCAATCAAAAAAATCTCGCTAGAACGGGGATATGATGTATCGGAATATACGCTATGTTGTTTCGGGGGTGCAGGAGGACAGCACGCTTGTTTAATTGCGGATGCGCTGGGGATGAAGCAGGTGTTTGTTCATCCTTACGCGGGTGTGTTATCGGCGTATGGTATGGGTTTGGCGGATGAGCGAGTCATCCGGGAATGTGCGGTAGAAGCCAAGTTAACAGCTCAATTACTACCAGAATTACAGCAGCAGTTATCGCAGTTAGCAAGAGAGGCAGAAGAAGAATTGAACCGCCAAGACGCAGAGAACGCAGAGGAAGAAGAGAAATCCCTACATCCGCGTGAAAAATCCGTAGATCAGAAAGACTTGAACCGCCAAGACGCCAAGGACGCCAAGCAAGAAGAGAAATCCCTACATCCGCGTGAAAAATCAGTGATGTGCAAGGTTCATTTGCGTTATGAAGCAACGGATTCGTCTTTAATTGTTGATTTTGGCGATGTTGTGGAAATGCGGCGGCGGTTTGAGGAGGCGCATCGCCAGCGTTACGGTTTTGTTGTACCAGAAAAAGGGTTAATTGTGGAAGCGGTTTCTGTTGAAGTTATTGGGAAAAGTGATATTCCAGAAGAACCGATAATTGAACGGAAAATAAATGAAAATGCCGCGCCTGTGGCAGTGGGAATGTTTACGGGAAATACTTGGCACGAAACACCGATTTTTAAGCGCGAAGGTTTGCAACCGGGTGACTGGATTTTGGGTCCGGCTATTATTGTTGAAGCAACTGGCACAAATGTCATCGAACCAGGTTGGCAAGCGGCAGTCACAAACAGAAATCATCTGGTTTTATCCAAAGTTAGTAGTGAGGAATTTAGTTGTTACAAGAGAAAAGTAAAGTCCTTAGTACAAACGGATCCGGTGATGTTGGAGATTTTTAATAATTTGTTTGGCGCGATCGCCGAACAAATGGGCATCACTTTGCAAAATACTGCTGCGTCGGTCAATATTAAGGAAAGGCTCGATTTTTCTTGTGCCATTTTTGATGGGTTTGGGCAATTAGTCGCGAATGCGCCCCACATTCCCGTTCATTTGGGGTCGATGAGTGAAAGTGTTAAAAGTTTGATTGACGCCCAAGGAGATAATATTAAGCCTGGTGATGTTTATGTTTTAAATAATCCCTATAATGGTGGGACGCACCTACCGGATATTACTGTGATTAGTCCTGTTTTCTCTCCCCCCCTTAAAAAGGGGGGGCAAGGGGGGGATCTACTCTTCTATGTCGCCTCGCGAGGACACCACGCGGATATCGGCGGGATTACTCCGGGTTCGATGCCACCTAATAGTACTACGGTGGAAGAGGAAGGTGTATTGATTGATAATTTTCAGTTGGTAGAAGCGGGACGTTTCCGCGAAAAAGAAATCCTGGAAATCCTCGCATCGGGGGATTATCCTGCCCGAAATTCGCCTCAGAATATTGCCGATTTGCAAGCGCAAATTGCTGCGAACGAACGCGGGGTTCAAGAATTGCACAAAATGGTTGAACATTATGGGTTAGAAACTGTACAAGCTTATATGAGATTTGTGCAGGATAATGCGGAAGAATCTGTGCGTCGCGTTATCGATGTGCTGAAAGATGGTAGTTTTACCTGTTGTTTGGATAATCGTAGCAAGATTCAAGTTGCGATTACTATCGATAAATATACTCGCAGTGCAAAAATAGATTTTAGCGGCACTTCCCCACAAGTGCAGAGTAATTTTAATGCGCCAGCAGCGGTGTGCAAGGCAGCGGTTTTATACGTTTTCCGCACTCTGGTGAATGACGATATTCCTCTGAATGCTGGTTGTCTTAAACCTTTGGAAATTGTGATTCCTGAAGGGTGTATGTTAAATCCGCGCTATCCTGCTGCTGTGGTGGCAGGAAATGTGGAAACTTCCCAAGCGATTACTGATGCTTTGTATGGGGCTTTGGGTGCGATCGCATCTGCTCAAGGAACGATGAATAATTTTACGTTTGGGAACGAACGATATCAATATTATGAAACGATTTGCGGCGGGTCGGGTGCGGGTGCAAATTTCGATGGCACTGATGCGGTTCATACCCATATGACGAATTCAAGGCTGACCGATCCAGAGGTTTTGGAATGGCGTTTTCCCGTGGTTTTAGAAAGTTTTGAAATTCGCCAAAATAGTGGCGGAAAAGGACTTCATCGCGGGGGAAATGGAGTGGTGCGGCGGATTCGTTTTTTGGAAAAGATGACGGCTGGAATTTTATCAGGAAGGCGGGTTATTCCTCCGTTTGGTTTGCACGGGGGTGAAGCGGGAACGGTGGGTAAAAATTGCGTGCAGCGTCGCGATGGAACAATTGAGGAATTGGGCAGTACGGCGACGGTGGAAATCAACCCTGGGGATGCGATCGCGATCGCAACTCCTGGCGGTGGCGGGTACGGTACCCCAAGATAGCGTACGCCATCTATCCTGACGCAAAGAAACCGAGTTTCTATTCTATGTCGAAACCCGGTTTCTGGCCTCGTTGAGATAGCGTACGCCATCTATCCAAGGGCAGATTACGAACGTCCGCCATTAGGCAGGGGACGCACCGGAGGCGCAGCAGCAGAACCGTAATTTACTCTACAGCCGATATTGAATATACTGGCTCCACATTCCAGCGGTACGACTTCGCCTTGCAGCATGGCGCTACAGCTAACATAACCATCGCTGTTGGTATCTTTGATCATGCACTCGATTGGTGTAGCACCCGCATGGGATGACCAAGATTTCATCCCAAACGTTGCAATCCAGTGATGCCAAAAGAAAAAGACAACGAACATCCCGACGGCAAGCGCCGCAACTGCCGTACCCAGTATCCCAAGTTTGATTCTCCCATCGAGCTGAATCCCGCTCGACGTGGCTGTTGGAGCAGTCTGCACGGTTATAGTCTCATTCGTGTTGTTTTCTTGAGAAGAAGTCATAATCTGGCAACAGAACTCGGTAAAATAGCCACCCCAGCGGGGCTTGCTTTAAGTCTACACGCATCATATAGTTGACCGCATGTATCATCTGGCTGACACTACAACTATTAACGTAAGTTGCTGGTTATAAGCTTTGGCGGTGGTAATTGGTAATTGGTAATTGGTAATTGGATTCATTGGCAGCCTACTCTTGACAATTACCTATTACCCTCGTTCCCCAGGCGGTCGCCTGGGAACGCCATTACCACTGTCAAAGGATGTAACTAGCAACTTGAGTTATTAGACTTCGGCAAAATCTCTTGTGGGTTAGGCATCCTGCCTGCCATACAGTTTCTTTTCTTTTCAGGTCAATTAGACTTCGGCAAAATCTCTTGTGGGTTAGGCATCCTGCCTGCCATACAGTTTCTTTTCTTT
>NZ_JBHFNP010000076.1:0-3357 GCF_041929235.1 Microseira sp. BLCC-F43 | reverse complement strand
TATGGTGTTGCACTTTGAGCCTGTGTCTCCTGATTCAACACCTGAAATGGTGACGGCATAAGCAATATAAAACCTACTGATGAGTATGATATCGCCTATGCAGAAAATGTCCCGGTAAAAGAGTTTATGGAATCTGAGGCTAAGAAGGAAGACTAATGTTAGATATTACATTCTACTCAGAAGATAAAGAAGAAGCCGATATTAGAGGAGAATTTGTCATATCATGTCCGGTCGATTACCCATAATTAGCAGCCGGGACACGGCAAAATCAAAGTTATCTGTTTGTCCGAGAAATCTAGGATGCCGTGTCCCTACGCAACAAGAGGGTAAGGTTTTTTTATTATGGGCAATTCAACGGACATCATATCACTTATTGGAAACAGCCGTAACCATCTGGCATCCTTGACTAACAGCAAGCGCTAAATAAACACAGTCATAAACTGCTTGCTCTATTCGTACTGCAATTTCTAAAGCTTGCGGCATCAGCGGTAAAGATTGATGAATCTCTAACCCAAGTCCCATCAACGCAGCTAAATCCTCTTGAGCATATTCTAAAGTCGTTTCCCCACGCCGCACTCGCTTCCAAAGAATATTGCCAATCTCTGGAAAAAAGAAATCTGGAACTAAAAGATTATAGTCAATATTTCGCAACCGCAGTGCAGCTTCAGAATGAATTTCCGGCACTACCCACTTAATTCCTACATTGGCATCCACAACAAATTGAGTCAACGCTGTCTATCCTCTCGCAAAAGTTCCACGCTATCGCTAAAAGTTCGACCTGCATACTTAGCCCGCGATCGCTCAATTCTATCCCATGCTGCTGCTTTTAGAGCCGCTCGATCCACTCCCTCAGCCGCCGCCTCTAAAATTACTTTTAACTCGGCTTCGAGAGTTCTACCCTGACTTTGAGCGCGAATTTTTAGCTTCTCAATAATTATGGGATCGAGGTCTTTAATTATCACTTGATTCATAGCTATCTCTCCCTAATTTACCGTTCATCCTATCCTCTGGCTGACTTACTGCGATGTAAGTTACTTTTCAAAGCTTTCCCTATTCAATTTTTTTTCTATTGCTTCCAATCGCTGGTCATGGCTGCGTAGCACGTTACGAATTGTCTCGATATCCGCATTGATTCCGGTTACTGTATTCTTACCCAAATATTGCGCTAACGCCTCAAGTATTACCTGAGTTTTAGTTTTACCAGTCTGCTTACAGAGTTCGTTAATCTCCTCCAGCCATTCTGGGGGGATTCTCACCCCTATGGTAGGGCTTTCTGCCATTGATTCTGTAAACCTTGTTGAACACCGCTAACCTCCAGTTTGACACAGGGTTGATCGATTTTGACTTAACTGCGAACGGCGCTATACAAAGTTAGTGCTAGCAATGTTAAACAGTGTTTCTGCTAGCTCATTCATTCCCACCTAACTTTTCAAGCATTGCTTCCCACGCCTCAATCTGTTGCTGTAATTGTTGAATGCGATCGCCTTTAGCCTGACACTGTTCAAATTGTCCTTTTCCCTCCAACTCGTCCCGCCTCAAGCTGATGAGTATTTGGAGTGACCTTTGAATTCCCCCAACTCATCAGGGGAAAGCTGCACTGTCAATATCTCTGAAGAAGGAATAATCACCGAATTGATACTCTCTCCCTCATCTAGCCGTCTAGCAACCTCCAGAATCGTATCTGCGATCGCTTCCGGAATCCTAACTGCCTTAGTTTTCCCCAGATTCCATTTCAGTTTGCGTCCACTGCTTTCTCTGCGACCACCACGCGGCATAGTCTTTTCTCTGATTCTGAGATCGTTGTTTTCCTTCACTAACACAATCTCTCATTATCTGTCTATTTGATTCTTTTGGCATCTCTGCTTGATTTTGTACAAAATCAAGTATGATAGATAACGTACAAAATCAAAAAGCAAAAAGCCAGCGCCCCAACCTTGGACAGTTCAGCGCTGGCTATTGCTCCCAAATAATCAGGAGACTCTAACAATGGTAAAACCAAGCTGTCCAACTGACAGCCCCTCTGCGTACCAAAATGGGTATCAGCAAGCCTTGGAGGATTTTGCGATCGCAAATCTACTCACCCAACTCCAAAGCTACTCCAGCGCTGACTTCGATGCGGTGCAAATGAACCTCGCCCAAACAGAAGTTGAAAGCTTAGCCGCCATGCTGATCCGAGACTTAACGGCTAACCTGAAGGGGATGGCGATCGCAGGCTACTTAAACGCCATCCGTCACGGTAGCGCGGACATCTCTCCCAACTTATTTCACCCAACCTGCCGAAAACTATCGGTTTTATTACCAGAAATATTCCCTTTTGTCAATCCTCCGCGCTTCTTTTACGGCGATAAACTGCGCTGGATTCCCGACGGCGACAAGACAGACTGGGGAATTGCCATTGGCAGATTCTACAGTTTTGCACCTCATCTGTGTGCTTGGACTTGGTGCTACTTGATTTGGCTCGATTGTCTCTCTCCCAGTTACGCTTGGACTGTTGCGGATACTGCGTGGGAAGATGACCTCGAACGGATGGAGGAAGCAGCATGACTCCCCTTCCTCTCACCGCGCGACAGCAAACTTTAATCGACCTCTACGGGTATTGCTCTTTAGGAATGACGCCGCAGCAGTTTTACGCCAAATGGCAGGTGACTCACGAGGAGATGGCTTTCATTTGCTCTCGTTCTGAATCTACAGTTCGACGGTGGTTTAAACGGGGTAGAAACTATCGGCGTCCCAAGCCAACGGATCTGCGCCATCTCGCGTTAATGGACTTTCTGCTGGAACATTACCAGGAGATTCCTACGGAACTGTTGAACTTGCTTTGTCAGCGCGATCGCCAAACCTTATAATCTAAAACTCGCTAAATGTCAAAAGCAGATTGACATTTTATTTCCAGCCATCCTCAAAGTAGGGTGGCTTTATTAGTAAGTGCAACATCCGATGTTAATTCCAAATGCAGAAATTGCCGTCGTTGATATTCGGAAACTGCGCGACTACTGTCTTAATCGGTGAACATGATGAGGGAAAACACAAAGATCGGCTCTTTTTATCGATACTAGGTATGACTGCTGAGAATGCTGAGGAGTTACGCCAAATACTTCTCGAAGTCGTCAGAAGCCATGAAGCTCAATTGGGACGACGAGATGAATTTGGACAACGTTATATTTTAGATTTCACGCTCGAATGGCAAGATAGAAGTGCAAGGGTTCGGAGTGGCTGGATTATTGAACGTGACTCTAATATGCCAAAATTAACAACTTGCTATCCTTTATAGAAACTCGAGAGGATAAGAGATGACGACAAATACAATTAAGTTGCTTGACGTGGTGGCTTTAACCGTTAACCTTCCGGAATACAATT
>NZ_JBHFNP010000075.1:0-8624 GCF_041929235.1 Microseira sp. BLCC-F43 | reverse complement strand
GATAAGAAAACTGCAAATGATGGCAGTCTGGATAAGCCCATTGTCAAAGGATAGGTTAAATGAGGAGCGGAATGAGGTGAAAGTCTCACGTTCCGTTCTGGAGAGCAGTGGCTCTCGCAAGAGAGTCACTGACTTTAATCGCTGCTCAATCAACGCTTGCCCTTTGGTGTGCAGCATTGCTGAACCTAGAGAACAGCCTGAATATTATGGGCAAAAGCGAACACTTGTGTCTCTCAAGGCAGAACGAGAATGGTACAAAGACATTCATGCCGATGTCTTGCAAGACATGGTGAAGCGAGTAGACCTTGCATTTGCTAGGTTCATCAAAGGAGATAGTAACGGAAAGCGTAGCGGAAAACCTAGATTTAAGGGGAAAAACCGCTATCGCACTTTTGCTTATCAACGAGTTAAGCCTGACTGCATCGATAAAAATCGGATTGAACTACCTAAATTAGGAAGAGTAAAATTTATTCAACATCGCTCTATTCCAGATGGTTTTACGATCAAACTCGCTTTAGTCACTCAAAAAGCTGATGGATGGTACGTCACGCTAAATTTAGAAGATGTTTCTATTCCAGATAGTCCAACCATCGATATTGAACCAACAGAAGCTAACAGTATCGGTATTGATGCAGGTTTACAGTATTTTGTCGCCTGCTCTGACGGAATGATGGTAGAGCCTCCTAAGTTCTATCGAAAGGCTCAAGAAAAACTGGCTTCATTGCAAGCTAAGAGAGAATTACGGCAAAAGGGTTCAACGGCGAGGCGTAAGCTCAACCAACGAATAGCCAGATTACATCAACAAATTGCTAGGCAGCGTAGGCAATGGCATTTCGAGCTAGCTGGTGAATTAGTTGATAAAGCTCTTGTGATTTTTGTTGAAGACTTAAAGGTTTCCAACATGAGCCGACGCAATCAACCCAAACAGGACGAGTCAGGTAATTTTCTTACCAATGGTCAAGCTGCTAAGTCGGGTCTAAACAAAAGTTTTGCTGATGCTGGGATAGCTGGATTCTTAAACGAAATCCTGCCGCACAAAGCTGCAAAAGCTGGGCGGTTGATCGTGAAAGTTAATCCGGCAGGAACCTCCCAACATTGTGCAGTGTGCCTAAACAAAGTTACAAAACAGTTAAGCGATAGATGGCATGAATGCTCTTGTGGTGCATCCATGCCTCGCGATTTGAACTCTGGTATTTTAATCAAAAAAGTGGGGCCCTAGCGTTCGCCTCACTATAAAACGCGAATCCGGGAAATCTCGGAGGAGAAGCCCACACTCTAATCTTTGATTGAGTGTGGGAGTACGTCACCCACATCAACAGCGCGTAGGGACACCCCACCGATCGGTTTGATTCTATGGCGCCAAATTTTTCCTTAGCCTTAGTTCCTACGAAGACAGCGCCGCCGACGATCGCGCGATCGCCAATCTGGAACATAATATTATCTCACGACTTGCCATCGACTCTAACAATTTCCTTAAGAGCCGACACCCACAAGTCGCTGTTGTTAGAAAATCTAGATCCATAGAATCAAAAGCTTCCCGCCGTCTAAATCGCACTGCCAGGACACCAAAATGAACAGCAACGCACTGCCTGCAAAACAGGGACTCTACGATCCGCAGTTTGAACGCGACGCCTGCGGTGTCGGTTTCATCGTCCACATGAAAGGAAAGAAGTCGCACGCGATCGTCGAGCAGGCGCTGACGATCCTACTCAACCTAGACCATCGAGGTGCTTGCGGTTGCGAACCCAACACCGGGGATGGTGCAGGTATTTTAATGCAAGTGCCGCACAAGTTTTTCCAGAAGGTGACGGCGGCAGAAAATATTACCCTACCAGAAGTCGGACAGTATGGCGTCGGCATGATATTCTCTTCGCCAGATCCCGCCACGCGCCAGAAAAGTAGGCAGATTTTTAGCGAAATTGTCGCACAAGAAGGCCAGCAAGTATTGGGCTGGCGCGACGTGCCGAAGGATAACTCTTCCCTGGGAGATACGGCAAAATCTAGCGAACCGTTTGTAGAACAGGTATTTATCCAGCGCAACTCGGATCTGGTTGACGATTTGGCATTCGAGCGCAAACTCTACGTTATCCGCAAGCTGTCTCATAACGCCATCCGCACTTCAGGAATCGATCCCTATTGGTATCCAGCTAGCATCTCCTGCCGCACGATTGTATATAAAGGTATGCTGATGCCGGTGCAGGTGGGTCAGTATTATCCCGACTTGCAAGATCCGGATCTGGAAAGCGCGCTGGGATTGGTACACTCGCGGTTCAGTACGAACACCTTCCCCAGTTGGGAACGTTCTCACCCCTATCGCTACATCGCCCACAACGGGGAAATTAATACCCTGCGCGGCAATATAAATTGGATGCACGCCAGACAGTCGCTGTTTGAATCAGAATTATTTGGCGATGATATTAACAAGATTCGCCCGGTGATTAACCCGGATGGTAGCGACTCGCTCATCTTTGATAATGCCCTAGAACTGCTGACTTTGGCAGGGCGGAGTCTTCCCCACGCGGTGATGATGATGATTCCCGAACCTTGGACGGGACACGAGTCGATGAGCGATGAGAAAAAAGCTTTCTATAAATACCACTCGTGTTTGATGGAACCCTGGGATGGTCCGGCTTCGATCGCATTCACCGACGGTACGATGATGGGTGCGGTTCTCGATCGCAATGGTTTGCGTCCGTCTCGCTACTACGTCACCAAGGATGACCTGGTAATTATGGCATCGGAAGCAGGCGTGCTGCCGATCGAACCAGAGCGAGTGGCGTTTAAAGGTCGTCTGCAACCGGGGCGCATGTTCCTGGTAAATATGGAAGAAGGCCGCATCGTTGCCGATGAGGAAATTAAGAATAAAATAGCCACCGAGCATCCTTATCGCCAATGGCTCGACCAACATATGGTCGAACTGGCAAAACTTAAAGATGCAACAGAATTACCAGTATCAGATCCTAAAACTTTATTGCAACGCCAAATGGCGTTTGGTTATACGTTTGAAGAATTGCGGATGTTGCTGACCCCAATGGCAAGAGATGGAGTGGAAGCTGTCGGCGCGATGGGTTCAGATACGCCACTGGCTGTGCTTTCTGACCGTCCGAAATTGCTTTACGAGTATTTCAAGCAACTGTTTGCCCAAGTGACAAATCCGCCCATCGATTCGATTCGGGAAGAGATTGTTACTTCGCCAGAAACGACTATCGGTGCTGAACGAAACTTGCTCAAACCTGAGCCGGAAAGTTGTCATTTAATTGAACTAAAAACGCCGATTCTTAGTAACGAAGAATTGGCGAAATTGAAACATATTTCTGAGGGCGATTTCAAGTCGATTACCCTGCCGATTTTGTTTAACCCCAAAAATGGGGTAGCAGCTTTGGCAGCGGCGATGGAGGAGATTTTCGCCGAGGCAGACCGGGCGATCGCATCCGGCACCAACTTGATTATTTTGAGCGATCGCAACATCTCCCCCTCCCACGCCCCGATCCCCGCCTTGCTCGCCGTCTCCGGACTGCATCACCACCTGATCCGCAACGGTACGCGCACCCGCACAGGACTCGTCCTCGAATCCGGCGAACCCCGCGAAGTCCATCATTTCGCCACTTTAATCGGCTACGGCTGCGGCGCCATCAATCCCTATCTCGCCTTCGAGACAATCGACGCGATGATTCAACAGGGAACGCTGGTAAATGTCGATACCTACAAAGCCTGCAAGAATTACGTAAAAGCCGTAACCAAAGGCGTGGTAAAAGTGGCGTCAAAAATCGGTATATCAACGCTGCAAAGCTATCGCGGCGCGCAGATTTTCGAGGCGCTGGGATTGAACAAATCAGTCATTGATAAATATTTTACCTGGACGGCATCCAGGATCGAAGGGGTGGGGTTGGAAGCGATCGCCACCGAAGCCATTTTACGCCACAGCCACGCCTTCCCCGACCGGGAAGTCAACGGTCATACCCTCGACGTGGGCGGCGAATACCAGTGGCGCAAAGAAGGCGAGGCGCACTTGTTTAGTCCCCAAACTATCCACACGCTGCAAAAAGCCGTGCGCGAGGATAGTTACGAACTTTACAAGCAATACGCCGCCCTGGTAAACGAGCAGAATCAGCGGTTCTATACCCTGCGCGGGTTGTTGAAATTCCAGCAACGGGAACCCGTACCAATTGAGGAAGTTGAGCCGGTGGAAGCGATTGTGAAGCGCTTCAAGACAGGGGCAATGAGTTATGGGTCGATTTCTAAGGAGGCGCATGAGGCTTTGGCGATCGCCATGAACCGCATTGGTGGCAAATCGAACACCGGGGAAGGCGGCGAAGACCCAGAGCGCTACACCTGGACAAACGAACAGGGAGACTCGAAGAACAGCGCGATCAAACAAGTTGCCTCTGGACGTTTCGGCGTCACCAGCTTGTATCTCTCCCAGGCGCGGGAACTGCAAATCAAGATGGCGCAAGGTGCGAAACCGGGTGAAGGTGGGCAGTTACCAGGTAAAAAAGTATACCCTTGGATTGCCAAAGTTCGTCACTCGACGCCAGGGGTAGGTTTAATTTCGCCACCACCGCACCACGACATTTACTCGATTGAAGATTTGGCAGAGTTAATCCACGACTTGAAGAATGCCAATCGCAACGCGCGGGTTAGCGTCAAGTTGGTGTCGGAAGTCGGCGTGGGAACGATCGCGGCTGGCGTTGCGAAGGCACACGCCGATGTAGTGCTGATTTCTGGTTACGATGGCGGGACGGGTGCTTCTCCCCAAACTTCAATTAAACACGCTGGCTTACCTTGGGAATTGGGACTTGCCGAGACGCATCAGACATTGGTGTTGAATAACCTTCGCAGTCGCATCGCCGTAGAAACCGACGGACAAATGAAGACGGGGCGCGATGTGGTAATTGCCGCCTTGCTAGGTGCGGAAGAATTCGGCTTTGCTACCGCACCATTAGTTACCCTGGGCTGTATTATGATGCGCGTCTGCCATCTCAATACCTGTCCTGCTGGCGTGGCGACGCAAGATCCCTATCTGCGGAAAAACTTTACCGGAGATCCGGCACATACAGTCAACTTCATGCGTTTCATCGCCAGTGAAGTTCGCGAAATCATGGCGCAACTCGGTTTCCGCACCATCAACGAAATGGTGGGACGCACCGATGTTCTGGAAGCGAAACAAGCGGTCGAACATTGGAAAGCCAAAGGCATCGATTTATCGAAGATTCTGTATCAGCCAGAAGTCGATGATAGCGTTGGACGTTACTGCCAGATTCCGCAAGACCACGGTTTAGACAAATCCCTCGATATCACCACATTGCTGGATTTGTGCAAACCAGCAATTGAAAGCGGCGAAAAAGTCAGCGCCACCTTGCCGATTAAAAATACCAACCGCGTCGTCGGTACAATTCTCGGCAACGAAATTACTAAACGCCACTGGCAAGGCTTACCAGAAGATACCGTCCACCTGCACTTCCAAGGCAGCGCGGGACAGAGTTTTGGTGCCTTCGTACCCAAAGGCGTAACCCTCGAACTCGAAGGCGACGCCAACGACTATCTAGGCAAAGGGTTAAGCGGAGGCAAGATAATTGTATATCCGCCTGCGGGTTCGACCTTTGTGCCAGAAGAAAACATCATCATCGGTAACGTTGCCTTCTACGGTGCAACGAGTGGCGAGGCGTATATCAACGGTGTAGCTGGAGAACGTTTCTGCGTCCGCAACTCCGGCGTCAATACCGTAATCGAAGGCGTCGGCGACCACGGTTGCGAATACATGACCGGCGGGAAGGTGGTTGTGCTGGGTGCAACCGGACGCAACTTTGCAGCCGGGATGAGTGGCGGCGTCGCTTATATTCTGGATGAAGCGGGCGACTTCGCGACGCGGTGCAACACCTCGATGGCAGATATCGAAATTCTTGACGAAGAAGACATCGATACCGTGCGCGAGATGATTCAAAAGCACGCAGATTATACCAAGAGTCAGAAAGCTGCTAAAGTGCTGGCGAATTGGGCAGAAATGGCGCCGAAATTCGTCAAAGTGATGCCTCGCGATTACAAGCGCGTCTTGCTGTGCTTGAAGAATGCATTGGCGTCGGGATTGAGTGGTGAGGATGCGATCGCTGCGGCATTTGAAGAAAACGCTCGCGACGTAGCGCGGATTGGTGGTAGCTAATACTCTGCGGTAGAATTCTAGCCTTGAAACAAGGGGCGTAAACAAGCCCCTTGTTTGCCTATAGTAAGGTTATAGGAAGCAGTATATGCTAGACTATTGTGAGCAATCTGATAGCCAATATATTTCAGAAATTTAACTCGCATACATCCTAAATAAGATCGCCTATGGAGATCAACCAAGATAGCAACCTAAAGTTCGAGATCCTAGCAATTAGTACAAGTGAACAATTTAGCATTTTATCAGAGCTTAACCTTCTCCATTTACTGCTCTCTAATGGTTTGCTATGGAAAAACCAGTCATTTGATGAGATAAATCTGCGAATAACTGATGATAGTAATACTCTTGAATTAAGGCGAGTAAACCCTGATACAGAAAAGGATGTGGAATTCAGCAATAATTATGCAGAACTCAGCAAGGCATTTTCCGTAACTGTAACTGGGAAATATGATTGGTTGGAACCAAAACGGAAGCTGATCGTAGAGTTTCTAAAAAAGCAAAATTTTGACCACTTATATGTTTTAACTGACCAAGTTTCTGAACAGATCGCATGTAAAATTTATCCACTTATCTATGGAGTTGAAAATCTTCTTCGCTCTTATATTGTTAAATTTATGACGACACGAATGAGTCCTGAGTGGTGGGATAAAACAGCTACCAACGATCTCAGGCAGAAGGTTCTAGAAAGAAAAAACAACGAAAAAGAATTTTCAGCGTATATTGATAACAAAATATATCTTATTGATTTTAGTGATGTAGGAAGACTTATATATAAGCATTCAACGGGGTTCACAAGTAAAGAAGATCTAATTACTAAAATTTCTGAGGTTGAAGAAACACCTGAAGCAATCAGAAAATTAAAGGAAGAGATACAATCTAATTATCAAAGATTTTTTAAAGAATCTTTCAAGAATAAAAATTTTCAACAGAAGTGGGAGGAGCTTGAAAAAATTAGACATAAAGTAGCACACAACAACTTATTTACAAATGGAGCTCTTGAAAAAGGTAAACAGTTATCTCAGGAACTACTTGATATTATCGATTCAGCACTTAAAAGCGTTGATGCGATACCGTTACGTTTAGAAGAGGTAGAAGCTATACAAGAAAGCTTTGCTACGCAAGAAAGTTTTACCGATATTACCGAACATGAATTTCTCGAAGAGTTGCGACAGCAAGAAGAATATTACTCTAAGCGACCTAATGGCTTTGTTAGTCTATCGAGATTCGTAAGAGAATATCTTGTGAATAAGAGTTACAGCGTACCATCCACCTATAGGCTTGTTAAGGAATTAGAGAAACAAAATAAAGTAAAGGTTTATTACGTAGACAATCCTTACAATGAACAACAAAAAACTGCCGCAATTCGGATAGAAAGCTCGTAAAGCATCGGTATAGCCTACTAAACTCTGCAAGTGCAAATCATGAAGAATTACACATGGAATTTGAATGGAACCCAGACAAAGCGGCACTAAACCTTGAGAAACATGGTATTTCCTTTCAAGAAGCTTCGACCGTGTTTAACGATCCGCTATCTGTAACTTTTCCCGATCCCGATCATTCCATAGGAGAAAGCCGCTACGTTATTATTGGCATATCAGGGTTTGGACAACTTCTAGTTGTTGCACATACTGATAGAGAAGAAAAGATACGAATTATCAGTGCCCGAAAAGCTACTCGGCAGGAGAGGAAGTTTTATGAAGAAGGAAGTTGAGAATGAAATGGAAGACGAATTACGTTCTGAGTACGATTTCACTCAAATGGAGGGAGGTATTAGGGGCAAGTATGTTGAACGATATCGTGTAGGAACAAATTTAGTGCTTTTAGATCCCGATGTCGCTCAAGCTTTTCCCAATGATATAGCAGTGAATGAGGCGCTGAGAATGTTAATTCAGATTGCCCAGCGCCAGCAGTCCAAGCCTGCGATGCACCAGACGGAATAGAAATTTTTGGTAAGAGTTTAAGGTTATTAGCCGTCGCTAACCTCTGCCGTTAGGTCGGACTCAGTTGCTCGAGTTGCGGATAGTCTCGCAGAGCTAGAGGCATTGCTCAGTCTGAAACTCAGTGAAGCGACTCGCCAAAAGAGAACGCTTGAAGAAGTGATGAGAGTCATTGCACTGTAGCATTTTCACATAATGACCTGGATTTACTTTGTGAGTTTTTAAAGCAATACTTCCTTTCTGAATAGTTAACTTCATAAAATTGGAAACTAGATATGCAGAAACTTCGTTGGCTCGCTCGTTCGGAGTTTTCTAGAATATGTAAATCTGACATCAAGGAAATGAAAGTCGATGGAGAACCTGTAGAAGTTCCTCTCATCCAACTTGAGGGAGATTATTGAACGTGACTCTAATATGCCAAAATTAACAACTTGCTATCCTTTATAGAAACTCGAGAGGATAAGAGATGACGACAAATACAATTAAGTTGCTTGACGTGGTGGCTTTAACCGTTAACCTTCCGGAATACAATT
>NZ_JBHFNP010000074.1:0-37036 GCF_041929235.1 Microseira sp. BLCC-F43 | reverse complement strand
AACTTCTTCGGTTCTCCCCTTCGTAACTTCTTCGGTTCTCCCCTTCGTAACTTCTTCGGTTCTCCCCTTCGTAACTTCTTCGGTTCTCCCCTTCGTAACTTCTTCGGTTCTCCCCTTCGTAACTTCTTCGCTTCTCCCCTTCGTAACTTCTTCGCTTCTCCCCTTCGCAAGGGGGGTTAGGGGGGATCGGATCTGTAGCATCAAGGCGGGAAAATGATATTAGACCTCTCGATAAAATAAACTCAAGGGCAGGCAGGATGCCTACCCCACAAGAGTTATTGCAGAGGTGTTTTGTCAGTGAATGGCGCGGCATTTTCATCTTTGCTCTACCCAGCGGCGAAACAGTTCTACAATGATGTGAATTCGCCCATCTGTTTCTCGCACCACATCGTGGCGCTGGAGATTTTTGATTGGGGCTTGCAAATTTTGGCAATTTGTGGTAAGGGATTGAGCGATCGCATCGAGAGATAGACCTTGGGGATGGGGAGCAATCGCGCGTAGTATAGTCTGTTGTAGAGCAGCACCCCGCACCGCCTGACCCCAAACCCCATCAAAGTAGTAGCGTCCTCGCTTGAAGAATTCGGGGTCATTGACGACGGTTTGCACATCTTCGACGGTGAAAACATGGTTGCGGGGGCGTCCTTGCTCAAAAACTTGGTCGTTGTAGCGGCGAACTAATTGGAAACCAACTAACTGAACGAGATAGGGTTGTCCAGCAGTTAAATCGTAAATTAGATCTAATGATTCGGGAGTGTAATCGAGGAGGAAATCTGGATCGGGGTTGGCTAAGATTTGACGAGTAGCGGCACGATTTTGGCAACCGACGGCGATAGGGATAACACTGGCGAAAAAGGGTTGAAAGTAATCCGCTGTCATTTCTTCTAAAGCATGCAAACCCGCGAAAGCAAAGGCGATTTTAGTACTCATTTGCACGAGTCCTCTGAGAAATCCCATAAAGTCTGGAGGGATTTTTCCGGTTTCAATTAGTTCTTCGATTTTCTCGAATTCGTCTAAGGCGATAATTAAACCCTGTAGAGACGTTACATGTAACGTCTCTACAACCTGTTTTAAATAGCGTTCAAAAGTACGATAGGGAAGGTTTAGCAAATTATCATCGGGTGGGGGTGGCAGATTTACAGCAACAGATATTTCATCGCTAATTGCCATCAGCACTTCCCCAACGCCTTGGGGGCTATCTCCTAAACGCAGCAGGTTGACATAAGCGACTTTTACTCCTGAACCTAAACGGTTAGTAATGTTGAGTAGGATAGAGGTTTTGCCCATGCGTCGGTGTCCGTAGATTACTACAGATTGCAGACTGTGACTCATTATCCAGAGTTCTTCTAGCTGTCTGATTATGTCTTCTCGCCCGACAAAAAGATTGCCTACAACTGGGTCGCCTATGATGTAGGGATTAGTAACAGGTTTGCAAAAGCGTTGACATACACTTATAACCATTTTCAGTCAAATCAATAGAAGGTAGGGGCACGGCATCGATAATTTTTGTCGCTAAGCGCAAGGTTTTTCGGATGCCGTGCCCGTACAATGTGGCGTTGCACCCATTTGGAAACTGCTGTAATTTTTGGCTGCAAACGATCTCATTCAGGCGCATAACCCGCCCGGAAATAAATTTCCCAGGCGAGTAGTCCAACCGCATAACCCGCCCGGAAATGAATTTCCGGGCTAATAGCTTAAGTCCATTTCAATGGACTAAAAATTTGTATTCAGTCCACTGAAGTGGACTTGGGCTATTAACCAAAGATTTTAATCCCTGGCGGTTGTCGCTATCAGCCAAAGATTTTAATCCCTGGCGGTTGTCGCTATTAACCAAAGATTTTAATCCCTGGCGGGTGGAAACGACAGATAAAGATGCTGCAAAATGCCATTTCATTGCCCACCTTACAAATAACGGGAATAAGTTCGATAACACAACTGCATCAGTCGTCGGGGATGACCACCGCTTTCCTGCACTAGCTGGTTGATTTCTTCCTCAGTAAAACACACCGAAGTTTTAGCCAAACGGGCTGTAATAAAAGCGCGGATAGTGGTTTCGTTCCAAGGTTTTATCTCCTCTTCCAGACAAATGCCCGCAAGAGGAGATGTCTTGCTTCCATCTTGACTATCTTTAAACAGGTCGTCGAGGGGTTCGCTGGCAGCTAAAATTAATTTCAGCGGCGCATCGCTGCCTTCTGCTAAACCGCGCAGACGATCTCTGATTTGGCGCGTAAATCCGTTCCAGGTCAGTTTCCCCACATTGTCTAAAGCTAGCAGGATTCGATGGGATTTCAAAGCGCGATTGAGCCTATTGCCTTTAGATTCGGCAATACCGAGATCCTGACACAAAGTGCTGTAGAAATCATCCTCATCATCAACTAAATTCAGGTCGAGAAAAACAGGCTGGCGCGGTGAGTAAAGGCGAGTTTCCGCCTGTTGGCAAATTGCCCATAGCAATGAAGATTTGCCAATCCCTTCCTCGCCGATGAGGGCGACACTACTCCCGCTGTTGAGGATTTCAAAGATTCGGTCAATTTCTTGCTTGCGATCAAAGAACTGTTTTCGATCTGTTACGATTCCGGTTGGAGGAATAAAGGGGTTGGTCAGTGGATTTTCGCAATTAGGGATATTCTCGGAATTGTTCGCCGTTCCAAGTTGTTGGGGAGAAGGTATGATTTGGGCTGATTGTTGTTGATAGCGGTATTCGATTGGTGATTTAAAATTGGTTTTAGTTACCTTAGTTACTAAAACCTTTGTGATTTTTTTTGCATATTTTTGCACCGAATGCTCTCACATGTTGCTCAGTCACATAAGTATTGATCGCAATTTTTACATAATCTTCATTTTCCCAACAACCCAGAAATATTTTTGTTTCTAATTGATTTAAAACTTCGTTGTTCTGTTGCTCGAAAAGAGAATTAATGAATTTCAAAGCTTCTTCTGGGTTCATTGGCGGTCATGAAATTGGCAGAATGAATTTGGATTATGGCTTGGATCGATCTCGCTTTGCCATCCATCCCGCCCGGAAATAAATTTCCGGGCTAATAGCTTAAGTCCACTTGAGTGGACTGAAATGCTTTAATAGTCCTCTTTCAGAGGACTTTAGCTATTAGCCAGGGGTTTAAACCCCTGGCGGGTGATCGATTGGCGGGTGATCGATTGGCGGGCGATCGATTGGCGGGCGATCGATTGGCGGGCGATCGATTGGCGGGCGATCGATTGGCGGGCGATCGATTGGCGGGCGATCGATTGGCGGGCGATCGATTGGCGGGTGATGCACCCAGGGCGAGGTCTGAATCTGAGAAATTATCTTTGTATAATACTTTACCATACAAACCAACATTATCCTACTTTCACCTACAAAAATTTCAGCATTTAAGGTTCCTACAAAAGCCAACCCACAGTATCCAACTCCCAAGTCATCATGGTTCTATCAACAAAACACACGAAAACGAGGAATTAAAATCATGATGAACCAATCTCCGAAAATTTACCAAGCTTCCGCCCAGCAATTGCCAGCAAATCAGTTACTTCGCTGCGAAATAGCCGCAGCAAAACCACAACAACTTATTTGTACAACCGAAGCTGTAACATCTGCCCAGCTTCCACTGTTAGATCCAAATACATTATTGGAAGTGGGAGGTAGTACAACGGCAATTATCTTATCCATTGCTTTTCTGATTCTGGCTTTGGCTGAATATAATAAGGTCTTTGTACCCGTGATGCTGCAAAAGGTAGAAGAAAAGCAAAGACTAAATAACCCACTGGAATAATTCGGTGACAAATCGCGGGTTCTGGGCGAAGCTTGAGGGATATAGGCTGTTTGCGAAATGCTTAAATTGTTGCCTTCATGCTTCGCGCGATATGCCTCCGGTACGCGGCGCGTGAAGCGAAGCTATCGCGCAAGCGAATCCCACAACCAAAAAAAACAAAAAACGCCCCAAAAAAGGGCCAATTTTTAGGCCAAATTGTTCAGAAATTGCATCTAACAGCGAGTAATTTCTACCGTTTGAGAAGGTTGTTTGGCGATCGCGATATGCCTCCGGCACGCTGCGCTAACGCACTATCGCTATCTAATGGCAGGTCAAAAACAATACTGAAAGGGACATTTGGACACATCTGCCGAATTAACCGCAGATGATCTTCTGCATCGTTGCGGCGACGAAAGCGACCAACAACTATCCGTTGCAAATTGGGCAAATGGCGAATAATACACCAAGGAGTCAGCCTCTCTCTGTACGTCATGCACCCCTCCCTGTCGCTGAAAACCAAGGGAAAACGGGTGCAGCCGTCAAGAGTGGCTGCGGTGTTGATATCATGGAAGATGCCTCCATTTGTTTGGTGGATAACTGGTAATCGCCCTTCAGTTTCTGAGGCCGCAGGGCGATTACTTTTAGGACATTTATATTAAATGACTAATATCAGTCATATGTCAATGAGTATATGGGCTTAGTGCGGTTGCGGATTCGCGAGTTCGCTGAAGAGAGAGGTTGGACACTAAAAGAAGTTTCTGAGCGTTCAGGTGTTGTTTATAGCACTCTCAGAACCTATGCTCGTTCTCCTGGATTAGCAACTGTTGATGTGACAGCGCTACAAAAGCTGGCTCGCACGTTTGATGTAATGATGGAAGATTTAATTGAAGTGGTGGAAGAGTAAGCGATCGCCTACGGAGTCAGAATGGGGCTATTTAGGCTGCGGATTCGAGAACTAGCTGAGGAGAAGGGCTGGACGCTTAAAGAGGTTGCTATAAGAGCAGGCATTCCCTACAGTACCATCACGACGTATGCTCGTTCTAATGGAATGACAACGGCTGACGTGTTAGCGCTGCAAAAGCTAGCGAGAACGTTTGATGTGCTGATAGAAGATTTGATTGAAGTCGTCGAGGAGTAAGCGATCGCCGACAAAGTTACAATGGGGCTATTCAAGGTGCGGATTCGAGAACTAGCTGAGGAGAAGGGCTGGACGCTTAAAGAGGTTGCTATAAGAGCAGGCATTCCCTACAGTACCATCACGACGTATGCGAGATCAAATGGGATGGCGATGGCGGATGTGTTAGCGCTACAAAAGAAAGCTCGCACGTTTGATGTGCTGATAGAAGATTTAATAGAAGTCGTAGAAGAGTAAGCGATCGCTGACAATTATATGGGATTAGTCAGGTTGCGGATTCGCGAGTTCGCCCAAGAGAGAGGTTGGACACTTAAGGAAGTTTCCGATCGTTCAGGCGTTGTCTATAGCACTCTCAGAACCTACGCCCGTTCTCCTGGATTAGCAACTGTTGATGTGACAGCGCTACAAAAGCTGGCTCGCACGTTTGATGTGATGATGGAAGATTTAATTGAAGTGGTGGAAAGTTTCATCGCCAGCACAAAGTTTTTCTTTAGCCTTAGTCCCTACTAATAATGATTCAGATGCTACACCAAATGTGTCGTACTCTGCTGGAAGAGAGCACCCTACAGATAGAGGCTTTGCGTAAGTCCTGAGTGAGCGATCGCAGACCAAATATTGTTTCCGATTGCATCTAAATGATTAAAATTGCTGGTAGGGGCACGGCAACAGAAAATCTTCTGGTTAAGAGCAAAGTCTATTGATGCCGTGCCCCTACAATAACACAATAACTGATTTAAACAACCATCAAATCGGCGAGAATTTCCTGGGCTACTGTATTATCAATTCCCAAAGCTTGCTGAAGATTCGATATAAAATCTTCCTCCGCTTCAGGAATACTCCCATCGACTAAAACAACTTCAACAGCTGCTTCAAAAGCCGTTTCTACCCAATCTTCTGAAATCGATTCTACTGCCAAATTAAACAAAGCCTCGATGCCGTCGGTGTCGTAAATATCGGTGAATTTATCCACCATTGCTTGCAATTCTTCATCTGCATAATTCTCATACAGTTCTAGATTCGACAGAATATCGTTGAATACTTCTATTTCCTCATCTGTGACTTCACCGTTGGCAAAGGTAGCAGCAAATACAATCGCTGCCACCGCTTCTTCTGGACTGAGAACTATTTCGCTGTCGGTTTCAGTCTGCAATTCTTCGTCACTGTTTCCCATGATGGTTTTCTACTCAACAGCGGTAAACTTTGCTGTATAATAAGATACAAATTACTGCTCGATTAAACAGCGTTCGATGGTGGCTACGACGGACTGGGCGAGGGCGCGCAAATCGTAGCCACCTTCTAAGCCAAACAGTATACGACGAGTTAACTGCAAGCAATAATCTGTAAACAGCCCGTAATCTTCGGGTTGCAGGTTCATACTTGCTAGGGGATCGGCGGCATTGGCGTCGTACCCGGCGCTGACAATTAACAAATCGGGGCGAAATTTGCCTAAAAACGGCATTATTTGCGATTCAAACCCCTGCCGATACTCTGCAACTGCGCTGCCCGGTTTGATGGGAATATTTAACACGTTATTGTGCGCCCCTCGTTCCTGGGCGCCGCCGGTACCCGGATAGCAAGGAGATTGGTGCAGGGAACAGTAGGCAATTTGGGGATGATTTTCCACGATATCTTGAGTGCCGTTGCCGTGATGCACGTCCCAGTCTAGGATGGCAACGCGGGAGATGCCTGGTTGTTCTAGGGCGTAGTAAGCGGCGATCGCTGCATTGGAAAACAAACAAAACCCCATTCCTCTGACACTTTCAGCATGGTGTCCGGGGGGACGCGCCAGGACAAACGCGGGGTTACCAGTAGCGACAACGCGATCGATTCCATCCAACCAAGCACTCACCGCCAACAACGCGATCGCGTAACTGCGGGCAGAAATCGGCGTATCCCCATCCAAGTATCCGCCGCCAGAGGTGGCGATCGCTTCCACCAGTTCGACGTAGTTGGGCGAGTGAATTTTTTGCACTAGGGGTAGGGGCGATCGCGTCTCTACTGGCGTCGGTAACTCCCAGGATAATTTTTCCGCCCAAGGCACGGTTTTTAATGCCTCTACAATCGCCGTCAGACGTTCCGGTCGTTCTGGGTGAAAACGACCTGTATCGTGATACAGAAATTCATCGGAGTAAATAATAGGCACCATAGCTAATGGCTAATTGCTAATTGCTAATTGTAGCGATTACCCATTCCCGATTACCCATTACCAAAGCCCAAATGTGATACAATTTTAATGATATTTGCAATTTCTTTGAAGTCAAAGTCGCAAAATTAGCATCATTTTGAATTTTAGCGGCTTAAATCTCGCGATTTTGGAGTTTTTCACAGTATGACCACTTCCCAGGAGCGGATTATCCCCACAGATTTGGGGAATGAAATGTCCCGGTCTTACTTAGAGTACGCGATGAGCGTAATCGTAGGACGGGCACTACCAGATGCTAGGGATGGTCTAAAACCTGTGCATCGGCGCATACTTTACGCGATGCACGAATTAGGTTTAACTTCAGACCGCCCTTACAGGAAATGCGCCCGCGTCGTCGGGGAAGTGTTGGGTAAATATCACCCCCACGGGGATACGGCGGTGTACGATGCCTTGGTGCGGATGGCGCAGGATTTTTCCATGCGATCGCCCCTAATTGACGGTCACGGTAACTTCGGTTCGGTAGACAACGACCCCCCCGCCGCAATGCGCTACACCGAGTGCCGCCTCAGCGCCCTAACAGGCGAGGCGATGTTGCGGGATATTGAGTCGGAAACCGTTGATTTTGCCGATAATTTCGACGCTTCCCAGCAAGAACCCATAGTATTACCCGCCCGCGTTCCCCAATTATTGCTCAACGGTTCCTCTGGTATCGCCGTGGGCATGGCAACCAACATCCCACCCCATAATTTGGGAGAATTAATTGACGGCTTGGTGGCACTGATCCACAATCCAGAAATTACCGATATCCAGCTAATGCGCTATATCCCCGGCCCAGATTTTCCTACAGGTGGAAAAATATTGGGAACCTCGGCAATCAAAGAAGCATACACCGGGGGAAGAGGTTCGATTACAATGCGCGGCGTAGCGCAAATCGAGACGATCGAACACCGCGGCAGACAGGATCGGGAAGCAATAATCATCACCGAATTGCCTTACCAGACCAATAAAGCGGCGCTGATCGAAAAAATCGCCGAAATGGTGAACGATAAGAAACTGGAAGGCATCGCCGATATCCGGGATGAAAGCGATCGCGACGGAATGCGCGTCGTCATCGAACTCAAGCGCGACGCCTTCCCCAAAGTGGTGCTGAATAACCTGTATAAACAGACACCTTTACAGGCGAATTTCGGGGCGAACATGCTGGCGTTGGTGAACAGCGAACCCCAGCTATTGTCGCTCAAACAATTCCTAAGCGTATTCTTGGATTTCCGCATAGAGACAGTAACAAAGAGAACGCAATACGAACTGCGGAAAGCGGAAGAAAGAGACCACCTACTGCAAGGGTTATTAATCGCCCTACTGAACTTAGATGAAATAGTCCACCTAATTCGCAACGCCGCCGACACGCCGACGGCGCGGCAAGAATTGATGGATAGATATGGACTTTCGGAAGTGCAAGCAGATGCAATATTGCAAATGCAACTGCGGCGATTAACTGCATTAGAAGCAGAAAAAATTCGGCTAGAACACGAACAATTGCAAGCGCAGATTGCGGATTTGCAAGATATATTAGCGCGGCGAGATCGCATCCTAGAAATCATCGAAACCGAAGCGAAAGAACTGAAAGAAAGATTTGCCACGCCGCGCCGCACCGAAATCGAACACGCCGAAGGAGAAATCGACGATACCGACTTAATTGCCAACGAAAAAGCCTTAATCTTAGTAACAGAACAAGGGTACATCAAGCGGATGCCGGTTAACACCTTCGAGGCGCAAAGTCGCGCCACGCGGGGTAAAGCGGCAACCAAAATGAAAGAAGATGATGGAGTAGAACATTTCCTCACTTGTTGCGACCACGATACCGTATTGTTATTTAGCGAAAAAGGCGTTGTTTACTGCCTAAGAGCATATCAAATACCAGTAGGATCGCGCGTCAGTCGGGGAACCCCGATCGTGCAAATGCTGCCGATCCCCAGAGAAGAAAAAATCACATCCATCGTGGCGGTGAGCGAATTTACCAGCGAAGAATATTTGGTGATGCTAACCAAACGCGGTTACATCAAAAAGACCGAATTATCCGCATTTAGCAACATTCGCGCCAACGGATTAATAGCTATTTCCTTAGAAGAAGGCGACCAACTGCGGTGGGTACGTCTCGCGAGAGTAGAAGATAGCATCATCATCGGATCGCGTCAGGGCATGGCAATACATTTTAAAGCGGAACACGAACAATTGCGCCCGCTGGGACGTGCAACAAGAGGCGTCAAAGCAATGTCCCTGCGCGAAGGCGACGAACTGATTGGGATGGATATTCTGCCAAGTTCAATAGTAGCTAATTTAACTCCAGAAACTGAAGAAACAGAAATTAGCGAAGAAGAAACCGAACTGACCAACGCAGATAATAGCTTGTGCGTGCTAGTGATTACAATGGGAGGATTTGGTAAGCGAGTACCCGTGACGCAATTCCGGTTACAAAATCGGGCAGGAATGGGATTAGTTGCAACTAAATTCCGCAAGCAAAACGATAAATTAGCCGCCTTACGAGTTGTGAACGAAGAAGATGAATTGATGATCGTCACCAATCGGGGGATTATTATTCGTCAAGTCGTGAATGCCATATCCATGCAATCGAGAATGGCAACAGGGGTACGAGTGCAACGCTTAGATGAAGACGATGCGATCGCAGCAGTTGCCCTAGTTCCTCCCACCAACGGCGACGAGGAAGAAAGCGAGTAAGAATTTGAGATTTGAGATGGCAGATTGCAGATTTGATCAAATCTGCAATCTTAAATCTGAAATCTCAAATTATCGATGAGGTTAATTCACATTCAATGACCAAGAAGCAAAAGAACCAACATCACTGCCAATTTCATCAGCAATCGTGAGTCGCCAGGTACCATCTGCCGACAAACCATTGAAGGTTGAGAGTGAGGGGAAACTCAAAAAACCATTCGTATTGGGGAAGTAGTTGCCACTGGGAATGAATGTGCCAAAAGAGTTAAGGTTGCCAGAAAAGGCATCGTTAAAACTGTAATTGCCATTCACGTCGTCACTACCACCCACATTGTCGAACAAAGTGACAGTTCTGCCGCTAGGAAGATGGGTTAAAGTAGCTCTTAAATCGCCCATCCATGTGTGTTGGAGGTCATCGATCGTCACCGTAACATTGCTAACCGTGAGTCCACCTGAGAGGAGGATATCACTGCTTACACCGATCGGATTGTTGTCAGGAATGTTAAACCGATCGTCATTGGCGATCGTTGCAATACCTTGATTATCAGCAATGGTAGCGTTAGTAGCATTACTCAGATTGAGGAAGAAAGTCTCATTATTCTCACCCAGCAGATCTCCCACAATTGGCACAGGGATGGTTTGAGTGGTCACCCCTGGATTAAAAGTCAGCGTGCCATTAGTTGGAGTGTAATCGCTTCCAGCAATAGCAGTGTTGTTTGCCGTCGCGTAATTCACCGTCACCACCCGATCCCTTGCCTGGGACAAAGTAACGTTAAACAGCAGGTTTTGAATACCAAAATTCCCTTCAGCGAGGGTGACATCGTTAATCGAAAGAGTGGGTTCGGGGTCGTCATTCAGAATCGTATAACTTGCAGTTTGTTGGATTCCCAGGGTTGTCCCACCAGTGGGATTAAGCAATCTCAAATTAATCGTTTCATTCTCTTCAAAATTGGGATCTCCCACAATCGGAAGTTCTACCGTTTTGGTCGTTTCCCCATTAGCGAAATTAACCGTAATCGGCAGATTATTCGTGAAGTCACTGGAAGTCGCAGTGCCTCCATCTTGCTGCACCTGCACGCTGGCATTCCCATTGCTACCACCCGTGCGCTGAATCACCGCGACGAGCGCATTATTTGTGCCGCTATTGCCCTCAAAACCGCTGTAATTAGCAGCTGTAAAAGAAAAGACTCCCGGCGTCATATCATCGTTGACAATCGTATAACTTGTCGTTTGTTGACTTCCCAGAGTTGCCCCACCTGTAGGATTGACCAACCTCAAATTAATCGTTTCATCTGGTTCAAAAACCGTATCCCCAACAATGGGAATTTCAATCGTTTTAGAAGTTTCCCCATTGACGAAGTTAACGCTAATTGGCAAATTATTCGTAAAGTCATCAGCACTCGCTGTTGAACCGAATTCCAACAGCACTTGCCCCCCCACATTGCCAATACTGCCGCCAGTGCGCTGAATCGTCGCTACAACTTTATTGACCGTGCCATTGTTGCCTTCATTGCCGCTCAAATTAGTCCCTGTAAATGAAAGCACACCAGCATTCGATGTATTTCCATTAGGAATAAAATGATTGCCCGTGATGCTATTAGCGTTAATTCCCGACAAGACAGCTAAATAATCACCCGTAACTTGGTCTTGGATAATCGTGCTGCTGGCATAGATACCGCTACCCTGAAATATATTCAGGTCTTCATACCTCGTCCCACCAATCAGCTGAATTAAATCGTTGCCGTTGCCAAAATCAGCAATCACATCTGCATCAGCGATACTTATGCCGCCAGTAGAGGCAAATCCTGACAACTCAGAACGCCTGCCGATGACGACGATATCATCCCCGCCGCCGCCATTAATTGTATCTGCCCCCAGATCGCCATAAAGCACATCGTTGCCATCATCGCCAAATACTTGGTCGTTACCTTGACCCCCGCGAACCGTATCATTTCCTTGCCCTCCACGCACAACATCATTGTCTTGATTGCCGTTGAGCAAGTCATCGCCTCCACCACCACCGACGATGTCATTTCCTTCCAGTCCCAGGATCGTGTCGTTCTCCGCAGAACCACTGAGAAAATCAGCATTTCCGGTTCCTGTAATCATAACAAAGTCCTTCTCCATACTGTTGGATCTTTGAGACTTATCTGCTATAATTCTCTACCCCTGCTAAACTAATCCGGAACCGATGCCGTAGTTGCCCCAATATTGGTAAAAATATTAACGAAACTTAATAAATAGCGCTGAACAGCCATCAATTAATCAAGTAATACAAAAGCTAAAAGCAAGATTACGCAAAGAACTGAAACATTACTCATAAGTCATAATGGTTTTGCTTTCCCTAGTCGTTCACGGGCGAGATTAAGTATTAAAAAGTACTTAAAACATTCTCAGTAATTTCCCTTAGGCGGTGCGATTAATGGGGATAATCTTGAAGTGACCTGGGAAGTTTGGCACTATTAACGAATGGGATTAAGCTTGTGGATTGCCCTAGTAGGCGGTATTTTGATGGGAAGCACCCCTGCACCTGTAGGGGCTTGGCCTTTGGCGTGGATTGCTTTGGCACCGCTGTGGGTGCAATTAATTAAAGCAGAAAGCAAAAACGAAAACTTGACAAGATTATCCTGGTGGCAACAGGATAAAACCTTAAAAAAGGAAGCAAAATCTTCTAATTTTAATTTCAAGTTTTTAATTTTGAATGCTTTAGCGTGGGGAGTAGGCTACCACGGCTTAGCCTTATCGTGGATATTGGGATTGCACCCGTTAACCTGGATGGGAATACCTTGGGTTGTGAGTCTGGCGATCGCACTGATCGCCCTAACATTATTCACCATCTGGGGAGCAGCATTAGTAATAACCTGGGCAATAACAACCAAAGCACTTTTCCACCTAATCCCAAATCCCCTGATTCGCATTTTAATAGGAACCGCACTCTGGTGCATTCTCGAATCAATTTGGAGTGCAGGGCCATTATGGTGGACATCATTATCGTATACCCAAAGCCCCCACAACCTAGCCATATTACACCTCGGACAAATCTCAGGTCCCAACACAATAACAGCCGCAATAGTAGCAGTAAACGGCCTCCTAGCCCAAGCCTGGATCAACCGCCCAAAACAAACAGACCCTCCCAACTCTTCCTCTGCGTCCTCTGCGTCTCTGCGGTTCATTCATAAAGGTTATTTAGCCACTAGCGCCGCACTATTAATTACTTTACACTTAATCGGATTTAGCCTCTACAACCAACCCTTAAACGACCAACCTAGTACCGCCCTAAAAATAGGAATTATTCAAGGAAACGTTCCCAACAGAATCAAATTCAACCCTGAAGGTTTTCGTAGCTCTTTAACAGGTTACACCAACGGTTATATAACCTTAGCCAAACAAGGAGTAGAAGCAATTTTAACCCCAGAAGGAGCATTATCATCGATTTGGACAGATCCACCTGCCACAAAAAACCCCCTTTACCAAGCAATTTTAGAAAAAGGTATAGTTGCATGGATAGGCGCACATCGCCCCAGAGAAAGCAGCTTCACAAACAGCTTATTTACCGTCACCGGAACAGGAGAAATCTTTAGCCGCTACGACAAAGTAAACTTAGTACCCTTTGGCGAATACATCCCCTTCGAGCAACTTTTAGGAGGATTCATCAACAGCATTTCAGCCATTGGAACCAGCCAAATTGCAGGAGGATCAAACCAATTATTTGATACCCCATTTGGTCGCGCAATTGTTGGGATTTGTTTTGATTCTGCATTTTCCAGACATTTCCAACGCCAAGCAGCAGCGGGGGGAGAATTTATCATCACTGCATCTAATAACGACCCATATAGCGCTGCGATGCAATTCCAACATCACGCACAGGATACCATGCGGGCAATTGAAACAAATCGATGGGCGGCGCGGGCAACAAATACGGGATATTCTGGGATTGTAGACCCGCATGGCAGAACTTTATGGATATCCGGACACAACACTTATGAAATTCGCGCAGGCACAATTTATCGCCGTCAAACCCAAACTTTATACGTGCGATGGGGAGATTGGTTAACCTTGCTTTTATTGGGATTAGTTGCGGTAAGTATTTCCTGGGTATTAGGTAAGAGGAAATGGAAAAAATAATTATTAATTACCTTTCAGCAAACAGCGAACAATTAATCAAAGAAAAACAGAGTTTAAATGCAGGTGATGCAAGCATGTCAGTTTTGCCAATCTACACCAACACCCTGAAGGGTGTGGCTATACAAACTAAGCCCGCCTTCGCGGGCTAAAGCTTTTAAAGCCTGCCTTCGGCAGGCTTTGTTTGTGTAGCTACACCCTTTAGGGTGTCGGCTACTCTCGTTGACATGCTCTTACGCACGGCGAACTCAGAAACCGGGTTTCTTCGTAGATCTCTGGTTTCCAAACCAAAGATTTTTCATAGAAACCCGGTTTCTTTGCGTAAGTCCTGTAAATATCAACTGTCAACTGTCAACTGTCAACTGTCAACTGTCAACTGTTAACCGGGTGCTGACCATAAAAAGGTATCGCTTCTGACCAATGAGGACGCAACCCTTTTTGCCAATCTAAATCAGCTAATTCTAATAATTCTAACACAGATGCACCCTGGTTGTTTTCACCTTTAATCAATTGATAAGAATTAGGCCAAGTTTCCAAAGTTTTTTGCCAAACATCTGGCTTCATCACATTGTCTGGCAATAGCTCAATTAAACCAGAATTATCTGATGAAACTTGATAAATTGCTGTAAATATTTCACCGCGATGGGCGTTCAACTCGACTGCAAGATCTTCTTGAACCTGGGGAGGTTGACGACTGGTGGAAGATCTCAGCCAAGCTACAGCTGCCAAAGTAGAAATCGCAAATAAAGGAATTTCTAATTGTTGGGCGAGGGTGCGAGCGGTGACGACGCCGATGCGCGTACCCGTGAAGCTTCCGGGGCCTTTTGCTACGGCGATAAATGCCAAATCTGCCCATGATTGGGGTTGGATAAATTCGGCTAAATATTGGTGCAAATGGGTGGAGAGTTCCCGACCTAAATCTTTTACTAAACAGCGTGAATCACCGGCAAAATTGCTGATGGCTAGACCTAATTCTGAAGTCGTTGTATGAAGTGCCAGGCTGTATTTAGTCATGAGCGATCGCTTCTACTATACTTAATATAGTAACCAATTTTTTCAAAATTCACTATTCTTCTTTAACTACAGTTGCAAAAATTTGTAAAAGCGGCGGAAATTATGCGATCGCTGCCTCGAAATCAAAATATTGATAATGCCTTCTACTTTTCAAACAGGTTCTAAGTTAAACAGCCTTGCCCAGCGCTAAAATAAACAAATAAACACCCAATGCTGCACCCAAAACCATGACCCTTATCAAAGAATTAGAGACTACCCAAGACATCCCAGAAGATGTTATATTTCCCCCTGGTGATTTATACAGCGACGAACCTCCCTTGGAAACCGAACTACATCTAGAGCAGATAATGCTCTTGCTCAAATGCCTAAAATGGTTGTGGCGAGACAGAAATGATTTCTACGCCGCTGGCAACCTTACCATCTACTATAGTCCTAACCAACGCAAATCAGAATTCTTCCGTGGACCAGACTTTTTCGTCGTGCTGGACACGGAACGCAAAACCCGTAAAAGTTGGGTAGTTTGGGAAGAAGATGGCAAATATCCTAATCTTATTTTAGAAATTATTTCCCCATCAACTGCTGATACTGATAAAGATTTTAAGAAAAAACTTTACCAAGATACCTTCCGCACCCACGATTATTTTTGGTTCGATCCTTACACTCAAGAATTCGCTGGTTTTCATTTAGTTGATGGTAAGTATCAACCTTTAGAACCAAACGATCGAGGACATTTATGGAGTCAGCAGCTAGGTTTATGTATGGGAATTCATCAGGGATTATTGCGATTTTTTACACCTGAAGGACAGTTAGTGCCAACACCAGAAGAAACCGCTGAACAAGCAACTCAAAAAGCCGAAAGATTGGCGGCAAAATTGCGGGAGTTAAATATCGATCCAGATACAATTTAAGCTCGCGAGAAACCCAGTTTTTTCAAACAACTGGGTTTGTTTGTTTAATTAGCAGTTTGGCTTTGAGAAATCGGGATTTCGATGCAAAATTCGGCGCCTTTTCCGGGTTCTGAAACGCAAGTTAGTTCCCCTTTGTGCTTATCAACAATAATTTGGTAGCTAATTGATAGCCCCAAACCCGTGCCTTTACCGACGGGTTTTGTGGTAAAGAAGGGGTCGAAAAGTTTACTTAGGTTGTTGGGACTAATACCAGCACCGTTATCGCAAATCCGAATTTGTACGTGGGAATTATTTTCTACAACTTCGGTGCGGATGGTGATAGTACCGGAGTATTCTTTTGGATTGGGATGTTGCGATCTATTGTAATGATCTATAGCATCAATCGCATTACTGAGAATATTGATAAACACTTGGTTGAGTTGACCGGGGTAGCACTCCACCAAGGGCAGCTTACCATACTCCTTAATAACTTGAATTTCAGGATGGTCTGCTGTAGCTTTTAATCGGTTTTGCAGAATCAGCAGCGTACTATCAATTCCTTCGTGGATATTAACATCTTTCATTTCCGCTTCATCAAAGCGCGAGAAGTTGCGTAATGATAAAACAATCTCGCGAATTCGGTTAGCACCGATACTCATTGAAGAGAGAATCTTTTGCCAATCTGCAATTAAAAACTCCAGTTCAATTTCCGATCTTAAGTCTTCTATTTCAGCATCTGGATTTGGATACTTTTTCTCGTATAATTCAATCAGCTTGACTAAGTCTTGCATGTACTCGTTAGCATGAGGCAAGTTACCGTAGATAAAATTAATCGGGTTATTAATTTCATGCGCCACGCCAGCGACTAATTGACCTAAGCTGGACATTTTTTCATTTTGAATCAGTTGCGCTTGCGTTTTTTTCAACGCTTTTAATGCTTGCTCCGAACGAGCCATTTCTTTTCGCAATCGCTTCTCGTTAAATGTTACCTGTCCCAGCAGGTTATAAAAAGATATAGTTAGTCGCCCAATTTCATCTTCCCGACTCATTAGTTCTTCACTTTTCGGATTAGCTTCAGCCAGCTGGTTGCATTCATCCATAATTGGCTGAAGACGCCGGTTTAAACGTCGGACAAACAAAGCAACAACTACAGCCAATACAACCGAGGCGCTCAATGCTGCTAATGCAGTCCCAGCCAAGGTGAATTGTAATAATGGCCCCAGAACAACCGACTGGGGAACTGATGCCAATAATATCCAATTGTTGTTAGCAATTCTTCGGTAAGCCCAAAATTCTCGGTTCCCTTTATCATCCTGCCAAGATACGATGCCGCTGGTGTTAGAATTGGCTTTAATATTATTATGAATTTCTTGCCATAGTTGGGAATAGTTACTAATTTTGGGAAACGGTTCCAAATCTAGAGCTAATTTAGGATTGGGAGGATAAGCAATCAAATTGCCTTTAGCACTCACCAGGACAAAATACCCTTGTTCTCTCATCACTGGCTTGGATAATTTTTCACTCAAAAATCCCAACTCTAAATCCTGCCCTAGTACCCCTAGCAACTCTTTTTTATTGTTATAAAAAGGTAAGGAATAACTGGTACTTGTAAATATTCTAGGCGGATCGACTGTTGTTTCTTCATAGCGAACTGGTTCTAACCATATTCCCTTTCTTGCCTTAATTGGCTCTCTAAAATAGCTTTCTTTATAGTTTTCGGGGTCGGTATCTCCGCCTTTAGCAATAACTTTGCCATTTTGATCTCTAATCGCCCAAGGATAAGCATACTTTCGCTCTGGAATAATTAAACGCTTCTCCGGTGGTTGACCAAAACCCAGTCCAGTCCCTAGGGGTAAAGTTTGCAAAGAACGACGAATTAAGTCAACATAAACTTGTTCGCGTCTTTCTCCCGATTCATAAAGAGTTTTGATAGAATCCCTAACCAGTTTTGCCGAGGTTTCAAATGTTTTAAAACTGCCCTCTAAGTTTTCGGCTTTTACATCCAAATTGGCAATTAATTCGGCTTTTGACTGCTTGACAAGGGCTTGGTAAAATAAATAAGATGCGCTGCCCAAGCCTACCAGAGTCCCGCCTAAAACTGAAAGAAATAATCCCGTACCAATCGACTTGACGATAGAAATCTTTCGCGGGGGGTGCGGGGCTGATTCCGGAGCAGTGGTTTGCATAATTTTTCCTTGGCATTAAACGCTGCTAGAGACGGAAATAGCTGCCATTACTGCTTTGGCTTTGAGTAGACTCCAACAAGTTAAAGTTAACTGACGGCCCTAAGTTGAATCGAGCTGTCATAATAATAATTGCGGATGGAATCTATAGGTCTTTTGCCCGCTGCAACGGCATTAACTGTATCTAGAACTTTTGGGGCGATCAAGTATTTTAAGGGCTGAGGGACTTTGTTTAAATACTTCATAGCTTCTGAAGCTTTTCGATCCCACTCTGGATAAAAATGTAAAATATCATCAGGCATGACTTTGGTTCTAGTACTCCCGGATTCGGGTAAGCAATAAAAAGGTTCGTCTAAGTTAAAATATCCATAGTCTTCGGTTAATTGTTCTCCGGGATAAATGTCGCGAATGGCTAGCTCAAATTCATAGTAGGTGCTGATGCAGTTGGGATTAAAGCTATGATTCATATAGCGGGCAATATCCCAACACAAGACATAGCGACCTTTGTTATCTCGATAGCAGTATTTTACTAATTGTTTTCGTCGCAGGGGTTCCAGAGATAGGACGTGAGCTTCTTCAAGTTTTTGATCTAATTCATCTAAAACCCAAATAATTGTACCTTTAGGGATAAATTGAGTGGCAAATACACCATAGCCGATTAATTCATTGACATAAAGGATTTCTGTGTCTGGATGGATCATTGTGTATCGGGAGGAAAAAATTGGTGTTGTTTCCCTGGGCGTTTGGGACGACTTGTCTGCATCTGCCTGGTATAGTTTTCCCGCAGGCGGTGAGAAAGCGATCGCTCAACTATAACCCAGACCTACAAATTTACCAAAAGAAGGGGCGCACAGCCCTTGCGCCCCAACATATCCCCTATTTTCCACAACAGTCGCCTCAAGTAGGGACTAACTCGCCAGGACGCAAGCGCGCCCACTTACCAGTTTCCCGCTTAAAGCTGAGACAGCCAACCACATCCCACTCCATTTCGATAAAATCCTCCTTGGGACGGATGTTAACGTTGATACTGGGTTCGTTTGGCTCAAAATCCGGGTTTTCCGTCAAGTGAGGCACTTGATGTTGGGTTTCCACTGCGTGGTAGGTGATGCAGCGGTCTACATATTCGCAGTTAACGCAAATACACATTGCTCAAGCTCCACAGGCTTTTCTGTTAATCTAGCGTAGGCAAGAGGGCGATTAGTGCGTCGCAAAGGTTGATTTTTGTTGCGCTTTGTCTTGAGGGAAGAAATGAACCACGAAGACGCGATAGCGAAGCGAAACGCGATAGCGTTTTAGGAGGCGAAGGAAGAAGGGAA
Organism: Microseira sp. BLCC-F43; assembly: GCF_041929235.1. Taxonomy (NCBI): domain Bacteria; kingdom Bacillati; phylum Cyanobacteriota; class Cyanophyceae; order Aerosakkonematales; family Aerosakkonemataceae; genus Microseira; species Microseira sp. BLCC-F43. The sequence goes on along the minus strand of NZ_JBHFNP010000074.1, from coordinate 17,757 downwards.
GGAAGGTTTTGTTGTGTCTGCTGAAGGTTGGCCTTTTGGTTTGGAATGGTTGCCCCCATCTGCTTATATGGTAGGGGGTGCGGTGCGGGATAGGTTGCTACAACGACGGCGGGAGTATTTGGATTTAGATTTTGTCATGCCAGAAAGGGCGGTGAAAACGGCGCGCGCGATCGCGAGTCACTACAAAGCTGGGTTTGTTTTACTCGATCGCGAGCGACAAATTGCCAGGGTTGTGTTTAAGGATGCTACCGCAGATTTTGCCCAGCAAGAGGGGGAGACGCTGGAAACGGATCTGAATCGGCGGGATTTTACGATTAATGCGATCGCTTACAACCCCCATACTCAGGAACTGATCGACCCGCTGCAAGGTTGTGCCGATCTACAGATCGGTATTATCCGCATGGTATCTCCTCAGAACCTGCAAGATGACCCTCTGCGGCTTTTACGGGGATATCGACAAGCTTCCCAACTTGGTTTTGTCATCGAACCTCAAACTCGTGCTGCGATGCGCGAATTTGCGCCTTTACTCGGTCAAATTGCGGCGGAACGAGTAAGGGTAGAATTAGGCTATCTTTTGGGCAGTCCTGAAGGTACTCCCTGGTTACTTGCGGCTTGGGAAGATGGAATCCTCCGCTGGGCGCTGCACGATAATGTCACAGCCCATAATTTGCAGCTAGTGGCAGCAGTTGACCGCGCTAGTCTAATTTTGGCAGAAAGATGGCCTAAATTAGCCGAAGAACTCGCTTCTGGTATTCCGGGGTTAGCGGCGGGAAAGGTGAGTTGGAGTGCGATCGCAAAACTCGCCACTCTACTCATCCCACAAACTTGGTTTAGCTCAGATTTTATCAGTGGGACAGGCAGGATGCCTATCCCACAAGACGGTTCCAACTCTTGTGGGGTGGGCGTCTCGCCCGCCCAGTCTATTAATGGCTCATCCGTAACCATAAACTACACCCGGTCTGGAATTTCCGTAGAAAACGCCTCCGTTGAAGATTTTTTCAGAGCCATGAAATACAGCCTCCCCGAAATTCGCGGCGTGACCACTATCCTCAAATGTTTGCCCCAATTGCAAATATCCCCAATGTCTTTGCGCCAACAGTATTTTTTGTTTCGCGAAGCGGGAGTCGTGTTTCCAGCTTTAGCCGTTGTCGCAGTAGCAACGGGAATCTCGGTCGATAAAATTGCACCTTTAATTAACCGCTATCTTATCCCCGATGACCAAGTTGCCCATCCCACCCTGCTAGTGAGCGGCACAGATTTAATCAAAACCCTTAACCTCCCAGCAGGGCCAAAAGTTGGCTGGCTTTTAACCGAAATTCAGCTAGCCCGCATTGAAGGCAAAATCTCTACCCCCGCCGCAGCCATAAAATTAGCTTCCCAACTACTTGACACTCAGTAATACATGTACTACAGTAATAAATACAAGCAGTTTTTCCCAAAGGAGTTAAACCCTAAAAGTAGCGGATAGCTCAAATGGTAGAGTTGCCACCCGGAGCAGTTATACTTTTTTCCTTGATTCGCTCCTTGCCTGCAAAGGCCAAAGAATTGAGGGTTATCGCAACCAACTTACAATTTACCCCAAAACCTGCTCCAAATTCCTGGAGATGTGGGTTCAAATCCCGCTCCGCTACAACAATTGCAGATTTAAGATTTCAGATTTCAGATGTAATTAAATCTAAAATTCCATGTGGCGAGTAGCTCAGAGGATAGAGCGCCTAAATCCTTGTTCGCAACTTGTCTGAAAAGGCCGATGAATTGAGGTTTATCGCCTGATAAGCGGGAGGTGGCAGGTTCAAATCCTGCCTCGCCACACCAATCAATAATTGCAGATTTAATTAAATCTAAAATCCCAAATCTGCAATCTCAAATCTCAAATTTAAAATTCCATGTGGCAGGTAGCTTAAATGGTAAAGCACAATTTTTTTGCCTGAAAAGGCCGAATGAATCGAGGGTTATCGTCTATTAAACGAACCCCCCCTTGATTCGCCGAGATGCAGGTTCAAATCCTGCTCTGCTACACCAAATCCATTTTAGGTTTTAGATCGGGATGATTGATATCATGTCCAATAGCAACGGTTGTGTAACTGCTAATAGCTAATAGCTAATAGCTAATGGCTGCTCTGGAGGCAATTAGCAATTAGCAATTAGCAATTAGCAATTAGCCATCCATACACTACCGATACCTAAGGACATGAGATGATTAGCGGTTATAGCAGCTAATAAATTCTCTGATTACCCATCCCCACACTCTGTATCGACCATTTTGATAGCTACCTACCTTAGCCCACGAGCGTCCTTGCTCGTCAGAAGCTATATCATCAATACGGACTTCTCTGCCGTTTCTTAAAGTGTTTATGACTCTACCATTGGGTCTGTCGCGAACATTTAGTGGAGTACCAGTCGGGTCTGTAACTTTACAGACAGTCTCAGCTTGAGCGGGGAGTGCTAAAGCGGACACGGCAATTGTAATTGTCGATAGGAAAATCGCTAGTAATTTCATAAAATTTTACCTGTTTTTTAGGTGTTGTTACTGTTACCATAAAAACGCAATAGTAGCTATACCAATAATTATAGCTCCAGCCATTCATGACGAGCAAGTTTTAAGATAAAATTCGCAAATTATTGTCACGTTATTTCATTTTTGCCTGAAAAGGCCGGAGGAGAAATGAACTATAAGTTCTTCACTCAAAAACAGAAAGGAACGCCACAAAGTCAGCCAATTCCTGGACGGGAAGCGGAGATGATTCAGGGACGTTCTGGCGGGTGGATGTTCGATGCTGGCATTTGGAAAATGCTGCGTCGGTGTCTATTAATTGGGACGGCGAAAAGTACTTATTATGCGGGAAAGCAGGAATTAACTGAGGATTTTGTCGCAGTAGTGAGGGAAGCAGTAGCCAAAAACCCCACCCGCGTCGCCGAAGAAATTCTCTACGCCAGCGATGGACGTTCTATTAACAACAGCGCCCCGATTTTGGCTCTGGTATTGCTGTCAATGGGTGAAGCACCAGAAGCGAAAAAGGCATTCCAAGAAATCTTCCCCCAAGTTGTTCGCACCGGCAGTCATTTCTACGAATGGCTGAACTATACGAAATCCCTGCGGGGATTTGGTAAAGTGATTCGCGAAGTGGGTAAGAATTGGCTTTCTCGCGAAGATGTTAAAGGGTTAGCTTATCAACTCCTGAAATATCAACAGCGGCAAGGGTTTTCTCACCGCGATGCTTTGCGGATGTTCCACGTTAAACCAACCACAGAAGACCAGCAATTGCTATTTAATTGGGTCATCAAAGGTTGGGAAGAATTACCAACCCAAATCCCTTCCGAAGCGCTGGCTCAAATTTGGTGGTACGAGTGGCTGAAGCGGAATCCCGACCAAACTCACGAAGCTATTTCTAAGGGTCGGTTAACTCACGAAATGGCTGCACCCGTGGGCAAAATGGATCGGCAAGCATGGCAATTGTTGTTTAATCAAATGCCGATTGGCGCAATGCTGCGAAACCTGGGTTCGCTGACAGAATTGGGCGTGCTGAGAGCCGATGCATGCGATAATTTGAGGCGCGTTGAAGCGGTTCTCAACAACAAGGAACACTTGCGGAAAGGTCGCATCCATCCGATTGATGTTTTGAAAGCCCTCAAGACATATGAATCGGGTGGAAGATTGGGACGCAGCCAGAAAACTTGGAACCCGGTTACCCGAATTGTGGACATTTTAGAAACGGCGGTTGAACTATCTTTTGAAGTGGTAGAACCAACGGGAAAAGCGTTCATGCACGCCGTGGATGTGTCGGGTTCTATGAGTAGCTTAGTTGCCGATATGGGACTGAGTTGCTGTGAAATTGCTACCACAATGGCATTAGTAACGGCGAAGGCTGAGAAAAATTACACAATTCGCGGCTTTGCAACCGATTTCCGCAATTTGGATATCACGGCAAAAGATAGTTTTAGTTCTGCCGTTCGCAAGGCGAGTAACCAAAACTTTGGAGGTACGGATGCGTCTGTTGCTTATGACTGGATGATTAAGCATAAGTTCAAGGCAGATGTTGTTTGTTTTTGGACTGATTCGGAAAGCTGGGCGGGTTATAAACATCCCTCTCAAGCACTTGAAGAATATCGCAAGAAAGTGAATCGAAATGTTAAAGCGGTGTATGTGACGCTTGCACCTTATCGGATTAGTTTGGTAGATCCTAACGATCCGCTTTCTTGGGATTTAGCAGGGTTCGATCCGAATACGCCTCGCGTTATCCAAATGTTAGCAACAGGTGAACTTTAACTTAAATCTTGCAGGGCGATATAAATTCGCCTTGCAGGATTTTAGATAAAATAGATTTATGGCGGGAAGATCCCTTGTTCGATTCCTTGCCTTTACAGGCCGCAGAATTGAGGGTTATCGTTGGTAGTGTCTCCACCATATCGGGGACTTGCGGGTTCAAATCCCGCTCCCGCCGTTTTTAATTATCAACAAGAAGCAAAGCCTCAACACAACTGTTAGCTATACTAAAGTTGCGGCTATTCCTTAGTTCACAACCTTGCCTGAAAAGGCCGACGAATTGAGGTTTATCGTTTTTCTGGTTTACAGAAAAATGCCGCAATGGTCGCAGGCGGGGCGTAGGTGAAAACCTGCGTCACCGCCAAAAAAATTTTAGAGCGATTACAAACAGAATCCAGGTTTCTTAAAGATTCTCAATCATAGCCATTTTCAGTTTAATTAACTCAAGTTGCTAGTTATAAGCTTTGGCGGCAAATCAACCCGGTTTCTCTGAAAAATCGTGGGGTTGACAGGGAGAAATTAACTCGGGAACCGGGTTGATGACGCTCGGTAATTGGTAATTGGATTCATTGGTGGTGGAATCGGGACAATTACCAATTACCCATTCCCCATTACCAGCGTCCTTGGATGTAACTAGCAACTTACGTTAATTATCTGCTTTTACCTGACAAGGTGACAACTTTTGCTCGGCCTTGCAGATCTTTGGCCTCGCTGATAATACCGCTGTTTATGGGGACTCAATGCCATCAGCTTTTCAGTTTCAGTGGCAAATAATGTGAGAGATTCAAGCCAAGCTTATCAATGTAATCCGGAAAAACTATATAAACGCGATCGCGATTGTGCTGCTACCCCAAGCGAGATTTGTTTATAGCAACGAAAAAATGCAACAAGCAACCGATAAACTTGAGTTATGATGCTGCACGCAATCTGCGACTCCCAATCGGCTGCCAGCTGAAATTTGAAGGAAGTTGCTTAAGCGCTGTTGGAATCAGCCCGGTATCCTCGCCAATAGGGAATTCTATGCCTTCTCAACTATGGCCTTACATTACCCCAGGCATCCCCGACGACATGTTCGAGCGCTTGCCCGGTATACCCTTGAGTAAGCGAGAAGTCCGTCTGCTGTTAATCTCCCAGTTGCGGCTTGAACCAGACTCGGTTTTGTGGGACATTGGTGCAGGCACGGGTACAATCCCGGTGGAAGTCGGGTTACTTTGTCCCCAAGGTCGGATTATTGCCGTAGAACGGGATGAAGAAGTGGCAAGCTTGATCCGCCGCAACTGCGAGCAGTTTCAGGTGGGCAATGTAGAAGTGATGGAAGCCAGTGCGCCTGAGTGTCTCAAAGACCTCAGCCCACCCCCCAGCCGCGTCTGCATCGAGGGAGGACGCCCCATCAAAGACATTCTCAAAGAAGTTTGGCGCTACTTGTTACCCGCTGGTCGAATTGTCGTAACTGCTTCCAGTCTTGAGAGTCTTTACGCCATTTCAGAAAGCTTTGCCGCGTTGCAAGTCCGCAACATCGAAGTGGTACAATCTGCTGTCAATCGTTTAGAAGTGCGGGGCAACAATCAAACCTTTGCCGCCCTCGACCCCATTTTTATTCTGAGCGGCGAAAAGCTAGACTAAATTTTAGATTTTAGCTTTTAGATTTTAGATTTTAGATTGAAAGAAAATAAAATCCCCCATCCGAACCCCCCTGCCCCCCTTGTCAAGGGGGGTGTCCAAAACTCAAAATCCCCCATCGGATCCCCCCTGCCCCCCTTGTCAAGGTGGGTGTCCAAAACTCAAAATCCCCCATCGGATCCCCCCTGCCCCCCTTGTCAAGGTGGGTGTCCAAAACTCAAAATCCCCCATCGGATCCCCCCTGCCCCCCCTTGACAAGGGGGGTGTCCACAACCCAATATCCAAAATCCTCACATGCCTTGGTCTCGTATCTACAGTGCAATTGTTGCTATCATCCTCGCGTTGGGAATGATTGTGTTTGGTGGTTGGTACTTCACCATTTGTTTAGGCGTTATTGTCTATCTAGGTCTGCAAGAATATTTTCAGCTAGCGCGAGCCAAGGGAATTGAGCCAGCAGCAAAAACAACGGTGGTGATGAGCCTAGCCATGCTTGCAGTTTCTACGATGTCTTGCGACTTAGCCGATGCTTTATTTCCCCTAGCAGGAACGGCGATTTGTTTTTATCTGCTATTTCAGCCCAAACTTTCGACGATCGCAGATATTTCTACCTCAATTATGGGACTGTTTTATGGGGGGTATTTGCCCAGTTACTGGGTGCGACTGCGAGGTCTTGGCAGTGCTGAGTCTAGCAACTTACCCCTTGGCGGTTACTGGCCCGAAACTTGGACAAGTTTTAAAGCATTGCCACTAGGTTTAGCCACGATTGCGATCGCTTTTTCTTGTATCATTGCCGCCGACATCGGGGCTTATATTTTCGGTAAATCTTTTGGCAAAACTCGCCTGAGTGATATCAGCCCCAAAAAGACTGTAGAAGGCTCTGTTTTCGGCGTCGCTGCCAGTGTAACAGTCGCCGTCGCTGGTGCATGGTATCTAGACTGGCCGGGTTGGCCTTTTACCGGCGTGGCTTTGGGTTTACTAATAGGTATCGCCAGCTTATTGGGAGATTTAACCGAATCGATGATGAAGCGAGATGCGGGGGTTAAAGACTCCGGTCAGCTAATTCCCGGTCACGGCGGTATCTTAGACCGCACCGACAGTTACGTTTTTACCGCTCCCCTGGCTTATTATTTTGTGGCTCTACTTTTACCGTTGCTGCCAAAGTAATTCTTGGTAATTGGTAATTGGTAATTGGTAATTGGTAATTGGTAATGGTCAGGAGTCCACAATCCTTTTAATTCAATTACCTATTACCTAACTCAAGTTGCTAGTTATAAACTTTGGTGTTGCCAGCTTGCTAATTGCTAATTGCTAATATAGGATTTTTACCAATGTCGCCATTAGCCATTAGCCATTAGCCGCTGTGAGAGAGATAACTAGCAACTTGAGTTACCTATTACCGCTTAAGGATTAACTAAAATGCCCCCGCGACAAATTAGCTCGCCTGGATTTAAAGTTAATTCCTGGATCTCCACTTCTGAGCCTAAATCTAACTCAAAGCTATCTAAATCTATCGGGGGTAGCGATAGCAATTCAATATGGATGGAATTGAGTTGCAGTTTATGCCCGTTTTCTATTCTTACCTTAGCTCGGATAGAAACGGGTGTTTCCTGACCGCTAAAGTCAAAGCAAACGCCATTAATTATTAGCTGACAAGGTGCGAGATTAATTTGTTGCCAACTGATTTGCTGACCTTTTAATAAATTTGCTCGATTCCCTTGCCCCCCTGCCCCCTGAACCAGGGTGACTAAAAATTCAGTTAAGCCATTCGCCAACAAGGGAGATGTGAGAGAATTATTCAGGTCAGATTCCTGCAATAGCAACTCGCCAGTCACTGGTATGGGTTCGTTAAGGCGCAAAGGTTGTCCTTTGAGAATTTGCCTCACGTTAACTTGGATGTCTTTTGCTATCAGGGAAATTTGACGCAGATATAACCCTTGATAGATGGCCTCGCGAGCCGAAACTGCTACTTTGGGAATCAGACCCGCAAAAACAAGCCGCGAGCTTGTATCAATCTGAACTTGCAGGTCTTCGACTCCTTCGAGTTGCGAACGCAGCCACAGCGCCACGGCGGTCGATAGCGCCTTACCCATTACGCGACTTTGCTTGGGCGGTGAAGGTTGAGATACTTGAGATTTATGCACGGGATTGTTGGTTTTTAGGGAGCTTGACTAAATAGCCAAATACTTTACTAAAGTTACTCTTAGTTATTTCTTTCTATCATATTGACTTTGTTGTAATTTTATGCTATATTTAGGATTTTGCCGAAAACCAAGGCTTAAAATCTTCTGGTTTGTAAACGAGTCGCTGCGCTGCAAAACTAGCCAGCCTATAAAAAGGTCGTACGTTTTACCACGATTCGTTAAATTGGCTGAAAATAATGGTTGAACAATGGCTCTTAGCTTCAAAAACAATTGTTAGATCGGCTAGAAAAAATAGAGAACCCTTGTAAGTGCGGCAAGCGCGGAATTTACGCTGGCGGACACTGTTGGATCCGACTCCCTTGGCTGAAACAGGAAGCTTTCCGTCGAGTTAAGCTTGCATACTTGATTTGAGTAAGTTTTGTCTGGCACGATACCGTCATCCATCAGGTAAGATTCGTACATAGTTTAGCTGTATTTTTACCCGGTTTGATTTTGAAGCTTTGCGCTCAAGCAGTCCAGCCATGACAGAACGACTGCAAAAGATTCTCTCCCAGTGGGGGATTGCCTCCCGTCGCCAAGCCGAAGAAATGATTTTGGCTGGGCGCGTGAAGGTGAATGGCAGCGTGGTGGATTTGGGACAAAAAGCCGATGCGAGTCGCGATCGCATCGAAGTCGATGGCAAATCGATCCACCCCGCCCATCGTCCCCCACTGATTTATCTGCTGCTGCACAAACCCGCTGGAGTCGTTTCCACCTGTAGCGATCCCCAAGGTCGTCCCACCGTCCTAGACCTTTTGCCCCCCAAACTGCGGCAAGGTCACGGCATTCACCCTGTAGGACGCCTAGATGCTGACTCTACAGGCGCGTTGCTGCTAACCAACGATGGCGACCTCACCTTTCGCCTCTCCCATCCCAAACATAGCGTTGCCAAAACTTATCATGTTTGGGTGCAAGGCCAGCCCTCGGAAGATATATTAGAAACCTGGCGCTCTGGCGTTGTCCTCGATGGCAAAAAAACCCTACCCGCCCAAGTCGTTTTGCTAAAAACCCAGCCAAAAAGCAACAAAACCCTTTTAGAAATCGTCCTTAAAGAAGGTAGAAACCGCCAAATTCGACGAGTTGCCGAGCAATTGGGCTACCCCGTCCTACAACTGCACCGCGTCGCGATTGGCCCCATTCAACTACAACCCCCTGGCGATCGCTCCCTCCCTCCCGGTCAATATCGTCCCCTGAAAGAATTTGAGTTAAATTTCTTGCGCTCCCAGTAGTAAAGAGTTGATCGACGTATTGTGAGATAGCAGATAATTTGGTTAAATCTCCCTACACTCATGTAGATGTGCCAGCACAGGTCAAGGAACACAGTCTATGAAGCAGGAGCAACAAGAGCACATACTTTCCTATCTTGAGCAACAGCGAGCCGAGAAACTAGCAGAGATGGGGGGTTACCTGCGCCATCTGCGCGAGGAACAGGCGCTGACTTTGGAAGAAGTTGCCGCTAAGACCAAGGTTCAGGCGCGTTTGCTACATGCCATTGAAGAAGGCAGGTTGGAACCCCTACCCGAACCTGTATACATTAAAGGTTTTATTCAGCGATATGCTGATGCCCTGGGTTTGAACGGGGCGGAATTCGCCAGCGTCTTCCCTACGGCAGTAGGTGTTCAGAACAAGCGTTCCTGGCGCAATTGGTATACCCCTCAATTAAAGCCAGTTCACCTTTACTTGTTTTATATATTTTTGGTTATCGGTGCGGTAACTGGTTTGTCTAGCTTGATCGAGCGTTCCCCAGCACCAGTGAGCAATGTGGCAGGGGGAAGATGGTCCGCCAAATCTGCCCCACCCCGGACATCGCCCAAGGCAGATAAATCCAAGTCTGAAGGTGTTGAAGTTGCCAGCACCGCCCCAACTGCCCCCGTCGCTAAACCGGGGGAGGCAGTGCGAGTGGACATCGAGGTTAAGGAAGAGTCTTGGGTGCGGGTTAAAGTGGATGGTAAAACCAAGTATCAGGGGCTGCTCAAAAAAGGCGAGAAGCGCACTTGGACAGCTAAGCAGGAACTGGTTGTCCGATCTGGCAATGCTGGGGGAGTGATTTTGGCTTTTAATCAGGAGGAAGCCAAGCCAATGGGAGACTTGGGTCAGCCAAAAACATTGACCTTCAAGACAATTGGTCGTTAAAAGCGCTAATGGCTAATGGCTAATTGCTAGTTACCAGTCTGACAGAAGGCTCAATAGTGAATCGGGGCGCGACCATAGGTAGTGGTCATGGTTTTGAGGCGATCGCGCAATTCTGCGGTTAACCGATCGCCTCGGTAACGCCAAACCCAATTCCCTTGTGTTTGACTGGGATTATTCATCCTCGCTTCGCTTCTCAATCCCAGCAGATCTTGCAGCGGTATAATTGCTTGATCCGCTACCGAACTGAGTGCCAAACGGATCAGTTCCCAGTGAATTTCGTCGCTACTCGTACGACCTAAATATGCCAGGATGCTATATTTTTCTCGCTCGGATGATTTCTCGAACCAACCGACGGTTGTGTCGTTGTCGTGAGTGCCGGTATAAACTAAGCAGTGACGCGGATAGTTCAATGGCAAATAAGGATGATCCGGATCGCCGTTAAACGCGAATTGCAATACTTTCATGCCGGGGAAGTGAAAGCGATCCCGCAATTCCAACACTTCTTTGGTAATTGTGCCTAAATCTTCGACAATAATCGGTAGTTCGCCCAGTTTTTCTTGCACCTGCTGCAACAAAGCTTCTCCCGGCGCTTCTACCCACTTGCCATTAATAGCAGATGTTTCCTCTGGTTTTATTACCCAGTAAGCTTGAAATGCTCGGAAGTGGTCGATCCTGATTACATCCACATAATCTAATACCGTCTCGAAGCGCTGCACCCACCAGCGAAAGTTTTGCTGTTGCAATTTTTCCCAGTTATAAACTGGATTGCCCCACAATTGACCCGATGAACTAAAATAATCGGGCGGCGTCCCGGCAACTAGGGTGGGTTGGTTGGTTGCTTCATCTAAACAAAATATCTCCCGATTTGCCCACACATCGGCGCTATTGTGGGACACATAAATCGGAATATCGCCGATAATTTTAATCCCCTTGTCGTTGGCATAATTCTTTAAATTCGACCACTGACGGTCAAACTCAAATTGCAAGTATTTGTGAAAGAATATTTTTGGTGCCAGTCGCCGCCGCCATGAGTCTATAGCTTGGCGATCGCGTTTGGCAATTTCTGGTTTCCATTCATACCAAGCGTTGCCAAAAGTATCGCGAAACGCCATAAATAACGCATAATCATCTAACCAGTGGCGCGCGCGATCGCCAAACTCCCGAAATTCCTTTTGTTTTTCTGGGTCAGCATTCACTTTAAAATGCTCGCCAGCTTTTTCTAACAAAGGCATCTTAGTTTGCTTGACTTTTTCAAATTCTACCTTTTCTGAGTTAAATTCTGGTAAATTCCAAAAGTCGCTATCAAATAACAATCCCTCATCCCGCAACTTTTCCGGGCTAATTAGCAGCGGGTTTCCCGCCATTGCCCCGTCAGATACATAAGGGTTTTCATCGCCGGTTGATAATGGTAAAATCTGCCAATATTGCTGATTGCTTTCTGCTAAAAAATCAATAAATCGATACGCTTCATAACCTAGATCGCCAATACCGAATCGACTGGGAAAACAGGTGGGATGAAGCAAAACACCGCTCGATCTGGGAAAAAACATAATGGAATTTTGTTTGATTTTAGGTAATTGGTAATTGGTAATTGGTAATTGGTAATTGGTAATTAAATTAACAGGCAGTAGGGGCTGGTTTAACTAGGAGGGGCGGGTTTAACCAAATATTTCTTGATGCCAATCAATGGTTGGTAAAACCCGCCATTACTGGTGGTGACACAGATTGATTGGTCAAACCCGCCCCTACTCTTAACAATTCCCCATTACCTATTACCCATTACCCATTACCCATTACCACTACCGATCGATGTAACTAGCAACTTACGTTATTTTAGATTTTAGATTAAAAGCGGCGCGTCGCTAAAATCTAAAATCCGCAATCTGAAATTATTTGGGTGCGCGGTTGTATATTTCGGTCATGCGGCGGAGGCGGTAGGTTATTTCTGAAGTTAAAGCATTGGGAAGATAGCGCCACCCCCAGTTACCTTCGCCGACGCCGGGACGGTTCATGCGCGCTTCGCTACCCAATCCCAAGATATCTTGCAGCGGCATCAGCGCTTGATTTGCCACCGAACTGAGTGCGAGACGCACTAAATCCCAGTGAATTCCTGCCTCACCAATTCGACCTAAATACCGCAACAGGTAATCTTTTTCATGGTCTGACAATTGCTCGAACCAACCCACGGTTGTATTGTTGTCGTGGGTGCCAGTGTAAACGAGGCAGTTGTTGGGATAATTGAAAGGTAAATAGCTATTTCCTGGATCTGAACCAAAGGCAAAGTGTAAAATTTTCATGCCCGGAAATTCAAATTGATCTCGCAGCGCCTCTACTTCTGGAGTAATGACGCCCAAATCTTCGGCGAGGATGGGTAATTTACCTAATTGTTGCCTTAGTTGTTGAAAAAGTTCATCTCCGGGTGCTTTCATCCACGTGCCATTCATAGCAGTTTGTTCGCCTTGGGGAACCGCCCAATATGCTTCAAATCCTCGGAAGTGGTCGATGCGAATTACATCGACATAATCTAGCAACGCCTCGAAGCGATGTATCCACCATTTAAACTCTGTCTTTTGCAGATGCTCCCAGTTATAAACTGGGTTTCCCCATAATTGTCCCGTTTCGCTGAAATAGTCGGGGGGGACGCCTGCCATGAGTGCGGGGACGCCTGTTTGTTCGTCTAAGCAGAAGATTTCCGGATTCGCCCAGACATCGGCGCTATCGTGGGAAACGTAGATGGGAATATCGCCGATAATTTGGATGCGCTTCGAGTTGGCATATTGTTTCAGTTCTGTCCACTCGCGGAAAAACTCGAATTGCAGAAATTTTTGGTAAGAAATTTCATAGGCGAGTCGGCGTTCCCATTTTGCGATTGCTTCTGGTTTGCGCTTGGAAATGGCAGGTTTCCAATTGTGCCAGCTGTCGCCTTCAAAAGCATCTTTGAGCGACATGAATAAGGCATAATCATTTAACCAGTAAGCTTTGCGAGCGCAAAACTCCTGAAATTCCCATTGCAGATTTTTGGATGCATTGGTTGGAAACCTTTCCCAAGCTTTCTCTAGCAAGGGCATCTTGGTTTGAATTACCAGATCGTAATCTACTGTTTCATCTGGAAATGCTGGTAAGGTGGCAAAATCCTCATCGATGAGCAATCCATCGTTATACAGTCGTTGCGGACTAATCAATAGCGGGTTTCCCGCTACGGCAGAATAGCACATGTAGGGAGAATTTCCGTATCCCGTCGGCCCTAAAGGCAAAACCTGCCAGAATTGCTGGGAACTTTCTGCTAAAAAATCTACAAACCGATAAGCTTCTGCCCCTAAGTCCCCAATCCCGTACTGACCGGGAAAAGAGGTAGGGTGTAACAAAATGCCACTAGACCTGGGAAACGGCATAATTATCCTGCGATCGCTTGCCACCTTTCTGACATTATCATGGTTGGCTCTGCTTTGAAACCTTTCTCTAGCGGTACGTCTGGCATGGTATAGGTGACGCCGATCGGGGGGTGGATGTTCTGCATCCCCGATCGGGTCTAGATAAGTTTGGTAGACTACAAAAGCGAATAGCCAGGTCAATCCCAAATCTGAAATCTAAAATCTTAAATCTCAAATCAAATGGCTTACCGAAATCCTACCCCCACAGTTGATATCATTATCGAGTTAATTGACCGACCCGAGCGACCGATTGTGTTAATTGAGCGCAAAAATCCACCTTTCGGATGGGCAATTCCGGGTGGTTTTGTCGATTATGGCGAGTCGGTGGAGGTGGCGGCGCGCCGGGAAGCTGAGGAAGAAACGGGGTTGAAGGTGGAATTAATCGAACAGTTTTATGTATATTCTGACCCGAATCGCGATCCGCGTCAGCATACTTTGAGTGTGGTTTTTATTGCTACGGCGACGGGTGAACCTCAAGCGGCGGATGATGCGAAGAATTTAGGTGTTTTTGAGTCTTGGAGAGTGCCGGGAAATCTTTGTTTTGACCACGATAAGATTCTGCGGGATTATTGGATTTATCGGCATTATAAGTTGCGTCCTGGTTTGGGTTAGTTTTATTGAACCACAGAGACGCAGAGGACGCAGAGAAGAAGAGGAAGAGAGAGTAAGTCTGCTGATTCGGCGTTAGAAGTAGCGCTTGGGTGGGTAGACTAACTCACAGAGATTGTGAGGGTAATTATGGATGCTGATAAACTTCTGGAAAGATACGCAGCAGGCGAACGTAACTTTAAAGCTTTAAACCTCAGTGGGATAAACCTGAAAGGGGCAAACCTGACTGGGATATTACTAAAAAGTGCCGATTTGACGGGGGTTGAATTAGATGAGGCTAACCTGACTAATGCGACAATCAGCGGAGCTAATTTTAGTAGAGCATCCCTGGTTGGTGCAAATTTGAGTGGTGTTCATGCTGGTTCAGTCAATTTTAGTTTGGCAGAACTCAGCGGTGCTAACTTGAGTAGTGCCACCTTGAGTAGCGCTAATTTGAGTAATGCTAATCTGGACAATGCAAACCTCAGTGATGCCAAACTAGAATCTGTCAAACTAACTAAAGCTTCTTTGATCGAAGCCAACCTCGTTAGAGCCAATTTGTACTATGCCAATCTTGCTGAAGCCGACTTGACAGGAGCCGATTTGAGTCGAGCCAACCTAGATGCGATTACAATTAAAGATGCTAATCTTCAAGGTGCTAAGCTTCGGGGTGTAAAGCTGCCTAGATATGATTTGTCAGGCATGAATTTTGCTGAAGTGGATTTGGGAGCAGCAGCTCTTACAGAGGTAAACTTTAGAAACGCTTGCTTGCCAGGCATAAATCTAGAAAGAGCGGGTTGGCAAAAGGCTAATTTGATCAATGTAAATCTGATAAATGCCAACCTGAAGAAAGCTGATTTGACTGACTCTAACCTTTATGGATCCAGCCTTCAAAACGCTGACTTCAGCGGTGCGATAATGCCGGATAAAGAAGTATACAAATCAAAAGCTTTTGAGGCAGAACCCCTAATCGAATCAGCATCGCTAGAAAACCCAATACCAACAACTCGCAAAGTCATTCGCACAGAGGAAGTACCCTCACAATTAGGACGATACAATCAAGCTATTGTTGCTAGCGGTAAAATGATATTTGTGGCGGGTCAAATTGCTATTGACCCTAGAGTTGGTACGATTGTCTATACTGACGATGTGGCAAAGCAAACGGAACAGGTAATGGCACATATCAAATCGATTCTTGCCGCTGCTGGTGCTAGTTTAGAAAATGTAGTCAAAACTACCGTATATCTTGCGGATATGAACGACCTCGCGGCGATGAATGCGGTTTATTCTAAATATTTTGATGACGCGACTGCGCCCGCCCGTGTCTGCGTTCAAGTTTCCCGTCTGCCTAAAGATGTATTGGTCGAAATTGACTGCATCGCTGCGATTTGATTTTCCCCAGAAACCGGGTTTCTTAAAGAAACGTTAAATACAGGGTAGGGACTAGGCTAAAGTAAGTTTTCTCCCATTCCCCAAAGTTTTTCCCCCGCCGTGTCCCGGCAATGTTTCCAGAAAAATCACCGGCGGGTAGGGACTAAGGCTAAAGTAAGTTTTCTCCCATTCCCCAAAGTTTTTCCCCTGCCTTGTCCCGGCAATGTTTCCAGAAAAATCACCGGCGGGTAGGGACTAAGGCTAAAGTAAGTTTTCTCCCATTCCCCAAAGTTTTTCCCCTGCCGTGTCCCTACAATTTTGTGTCGCACTAAATTGAAACCCAGTGTAAGCGTCTAAAATATTATCTGTAAAAATTATTTCACTATCCTATGCTCTATGACCAAGTCCCAAAAAGCAAGATTTACCATGATAAGTAGGGGAGAGCTAATTGGGTGCGATCGCAATCACTCTTGAGGCATAAAATTATCACATTTTACCAAATCTTTAATCACCCAGGCAGTTATTAAAGATTGCGTAAAATGTATCTGTAACCAGAGAGGAGTGTATCTTTATGGTTAAATCAAAAGAAGTCAAGTTGAAGCAGAATCCGTTTACGGCTTATCGAGATCCAATTACAGGTAAGTGGATAGTTGTGTTACCTACACAACAGCAAACTTCTGTGGTGGTTTGATAGCAGTCTGTGTGCAAAAGTACGTATGCAGATTGAGCAAGTAGCTAATCGCTAATTGCTCGTCTTTTCCTGGATAATTAGCTATTAGCCACTAAGCTTTGGCAAGTTTTGACCGCTGTTAACTATTTGCTTCTGGTTCAACCGCAGTTATACCAGTTAATTGCACTAGCTGATCTTTTAAAGTTGTCCCAGTGTCTCTTTTGAGCAATAGAGTCAATGTATTTGCAACTGGTTGATTTGGCGATGAGTCGGTAAATCCAATATCTATTTGCGCTAGCTTATCTGGTCGAGTGAGTGCAGCACCCAAAACTCCAAATAAGAGAAAGTTTCTGACGCGCCGACTTGTGGGGGTTCTTGACTCTTTTTTGTAAGATAGCGCGGTAATATCCTTGATAGAAATGTTGTATTCTCTTGTGGTTTTCTGCCCTTGTAAAATTTCTAGTTCTTCGCCTTCTTCCATGTAGATGGTTATCTTTTGCTCGGTTAGAAGTACTTTACAATCGCCTTCTTTGGTAGTTTCACCTGTCTTTAAGCTACATTCGCCTAGATCTCCAGAGCGTTCTTCAAGCGGTACTGGGATTTGGTATCCTTGGCAGCGGGAATTTAAGGGAAATTTAGAGCATAGCGTGTAAATATCGACTTCGTCCCCCGCCGCTGCAGGAACGGATAAACCGAGTACAAGACTTGTGGTAGCGATCGCTACCACTTTCCGTAACATAATTTTACCGTTCATGACTAGCTCTCCTGTACCTATCAGCGTCAATTAAACATATGTCTGATACAGTCGAGCTGATGCATTGTCTGAAAAAACTGGGTTTTCAGCAATTTTTAGGGTCAAAATATGGTAAATATACTCATAATCAGACAATCCTAGTCTCTATTCCCTGTCTTATTAGTAATGACTCGCAAAATTATTCGCACTGACGCCGCACCTGCACCTGTAGGGCCTTATAATCAAGCGATCGCTGCCTCTGGTCAAATGATTTTCGTCGCCGGACAAATTCCCCTCGACCCCAAGACGGGCGAAATTATCGGCACTGGAGATATCACCCAGCAAACTGAACAAGTTATGGCTAACATCGAAGCCATTTTGACAGCTGCCGATGCTAGTTGGTCGAATGTCGTCAAAACCAGTGTTTTCCTGGCAGATATGAACGATTTTGGCGCTATGAATGCGGTTTACGCCCGCTATTTCGATGAAGCTACTGCCCCCGCCCGCGCTTGCGTCCAAGTCTCCCGTCTGCCAAAGGATGTCCGAGTCGAAATCGAATGCATCGCCGTTGTTTAGGGACTAGGAAGTGAACTACCACACACTGACCTACAGTACAGTGTGGGCTGCCCAATTCATCGGGAATTGCCTAAAGAAGCGGAGTTCTCTTGGTCTGACATTCCCTCCAAGGGCAGGAGTCCTGGTTCCCAAGACCCATACTTTTTCTTGACAACTGTACCTTTTAACTTGGTTTTTGCTTATGGCAGGGA
>NZ_JBHFNP010000073.1:0-58045 GCF_041929235.1 Microseira sp. BLCC-F43 | reverse complement strand
GCAATCCGAAGCTAGCAGATCGAATCCTCAGTGCTTTGAAAGCTGGCGGAATCTCTGCCTTTGAGCAAGTCCTTAACCATCCCGCTGCGAGTTTCGTCATCGGTGCGTTGGCAGATTGGAAGGAAAGTAAGGGAAGTTAATGCTTGGTTATATGATGGCAGGCTTATTACCCATAATATAAATGGGTGCATCACCAGGATTACCCACAATCATCAGCCGGGACACGGCAGGATTAAAGTTATCTGTTTGTCCGAGATATCTATGATGCCGTGTCCCTACGCAACGACAGAGTGAAGTTTTTTTATTATGGGCAATTCAACGGACATGATATTAGTTATCAATGACATTAAAGACATAGACACGCCCCAATCCTGCGGCGGTCTTTTTTGATTGAGCTGGTGGGCGATCGCTCCAAAGTTCTGGTTTGATCGCTACTTGCCCTCAAAACTAACTTTCACTACCTTCCAAGCAGTTTGCGATCCAATTTTGCCGCTTTTTACGAATGCAAAGCTGCCACGGGTAAATGTGCGATCGCTCCCCCTAACCGTCGGCTTTACTCCAATGAGTTGCTTCACCTGCTCTGTTGTCAACAACCACCCTTTCTCAGCAGCTTTCTCCAGTTCCTCCAGTGCTTGCAGCGGTTCTGGGGGGTTGGGGGTGGGTGCGATCGCTTCCACCAATTTAGTCAATTCCGCAACAATCAGCGATGTGTCGCTTTGATTCTTGGAGGTCTCGATTCCAAAATTAGATAAAGTCCCGCCTTTTTTTAGGTGTTCGTCTAGCTTATCCATCTGGTTCAGTTGCTCAGCTGATATTCTTCCCCACCCCACGGGTTTAATATTCAAAGCCTTCAGCCGGTCATATACTGATTGCCTGCTGCTTAGTCCGTAGCGTTCTCGCAGGCCGCTGATAAGATAAAGGTCTTTGTCTTTGTCTTTTTCTGCCATTTCCGGTTAAGCGTGAATTTAGAAGCTTCCAGTAATTTACTAGACAATTTTGGTTCGTCCTGCTATTATGAAGCGTACAAGGAATCGCGCCGTATAGAGGATCTGGTCCATCCCCTACACGACGACTACCCCCTAAACACCGTAGGAGGCTAAATCATCATGACAAATTTTGACACAGGATGGGGAACAGTACTAATTTCCCTGCCGCCATTGGTTTATTCTCAAACTCTAGGCTTCGTGCCAGGAGTTGGCGACACTTTGCCGTCGGTTATTCCTGGTGTGGGCAATCTGCCAGTTCCCTCTGATGGCTATGAAGTTGTGAGGGTAATGGTTTTTGGCTCACATTATGGAGTCAATTACACAATTCGTTGGCTTTACAGACTCCAGTTTGCTCAGGTGAGCGAGTGGAGTTTTCTTATGCCTGCGCCCAATCGGGGCGAAGTCATGAGCATTGTGACTAAGCGAATCCCGCTCGGTCGCACTAGCTGATCTGTCTTGGATCTGAGAACTCGCACCAGTCGCAATAACCCGCTGTGGGAATAAATTCCCACAGCGAGCAGCTTAAGTCCTCTTAAGAGGACTAAACCCTGACATGGGATGGATTTCAGTCGATTAAAATCGACTTGAGCTATTAGCCCGGAACTTGAGTTCCGGGCGGGTTTTGAGACTTATTGAGAATGGTGCCAGATCTCAATTGGATCAAACTTGGTAACAACGAAAGTAGCAGCAGTGCTGGCGATAGTCTAAGCGTGTATCGGCTAGCGATATGCCGACCGCACGCGCAAGGGACGCCAGTTTGTTAGGATAAATAGAGGAATAACAATGACAAACAGCAACGGCCCTAACGGCAACACGCCCCAACCCGACCGGATAGGAGAGCTAGAGGGATTCGTCGAGGCTTTGGACTTGTCTATTGAAAACCTTGAGGGCAGAACCGATGCTCTGGAGGACAGAACCGAGGTTTTGGAGGGCAAAACTAACATCACCGAAGATCGGCTAGCAAGACTTACCGAGCGAGTCACAGAATTAGAGGAGCAGGTAAAAAATATCTACGGTGATGAAGATGACTGGGAGCGAATGTCTAACACTTAAAGAGCGCACCGAAAGGCGTCTAGCAAGAACTTTTCAAGTGCAAGAGAAAACCAGGCTCCTGCAAGAGAAAACCAAGCTCATGGAAGAAAAGTTCGAGGCCACCAAGGAGCGCTGGGACAAACTCAACACCGAAAGCGCTCTCTCGCGCCACCGGAGGTCACCACTGTGGGAATTTGTTGACGATTTGGTACATCGACCGCCCAATCAAGAACAGATGCGCCAACTTAAAGAACTGCTCTTAGAAGAACACAAAGCGATCGCTCAACTCATCGCCCTAATCGACAAGCACCTAGAGTAGATGTGTGCCACGGTGAAATTGTCCAGTGATATCCAGTGAGTTGCTAGAGTTTGTTTTGTGCAAATCAGCCATCAACCCTAGCTTGCCAAGATCCCGCCTTAAGCCCCCCAAGGCATTAGGGGGTTGGGGGGGATCGATGCGTAAGTCCTGTTAGAGCAGATCAACTCGCGCAATGTAAAAATATGTACTTGGTGCTGGATGAGGAGTGAGGCGTGAGGAGCGATAAAAATAAAGCAATTGCAAAAGCCAAACAAATCAAAGTTTGTTTTTCGTTTCTTTTGCCGATTGCTGTTTTACTGATACCCGGAAGCGCGATCGCTCAACAAGCAAGACTAGGGGTAGTCAGAAGTCAAGAAAATTCGACCCAATGGGGAGGAATTACCAACCGCCTCAACGCCAGCGGCGTTCCCTATTGCGTAGTTGACTTGCAAAATATCAGATCCGAGACAGATTTAGCAGGACCAGCGGTGCTATTTTTGCCCAACGTGGAAACTTTAACCCAGGAACAAGCGATCGCTCTAGAAGCGTGGATGAGCAAAGGCGGTCGCGTTATCGTCTCAGGTCCAGTAGGAAACCTTTCCGCTCCCGGCGTGCGCCAACTATTGCGAAGTATGCTGGGCGCTTACTGGGCGTTTCCCCTCTCCGAACCTACTATGGTACAGCCTTTGCGTACCCGCACCCAAGAATGGGTGACTCGCGACCTCGCTGGGACAATCTACGGCGGCGTTGTGGTTCCCACCGGGTTAAACAGCCAAACCGCAGCCACTTGGAGCGGTCCCGATACCCCACCCGCCGTTGTCACCACCAACCGCACGACCTTTTTTGGTTGGCGCTGGGGCGTGGATACAGTGGCCTCCCCAACACTCGATCTAAGCTGGCTAAAAGCAGCTATGAGCCGTTACGGCAATCGTCCAGGGGGGGGGACGACCGTTGCCAGTCAGGGCGCTTCTAGCGGCAACTGCGTGCCTCCGGGAGCGATCGCCAGAGCTGCTGCCACCCCCAGACAATCCCCTCAAACCCCAACCAGAATACTCGGAACGGGGTCTTTTATTGAGGCAGGGGGGCAGGGGAGCAGGGGGGCAGAGGTGCAGGGGAGCAGGGGGGCAGGGGAGCAGGTGAGCAGGGGAGCAGGGGGGCAGGGGAGAGTTGCTAGTCCTCAGTCGCCCGTTTCTAATGTGCAACAGGGGACGCCAACTCGGGAAAGGGTGACTCGACAAACGCCTGCACCCACTGCTGGGAGAAGGAACGATCCGACGCAAGAGGTGGCGGCGGCGGGAATTCCGTTTAGACCGGGGGGGCAAAGAATTAGTCCGCCCGAAGCGATCGCCATGCGCCAAGAGTTAGAAAATCTAATTGGTCGGGTGGAAAGCGCCCTTTTAGCCGCCAATACCGCTAACCGTGGTGCAGCTAGGGTAGCTGAGGCGCAGGGAAGTACTGGGAAAAGTGATGATAATTCATTTTTTATACCCCCTACGACGTCTGTTGCAACGGTTGCTTCTACTGTTTCACTTAGCACGCAACCTTCCCCACCCGCTGCGATTCAATCCGCACGAGAATTACTGCAAAATTTACCCCGATTAATTGCTAATCGAGACTACGCTAATGCTCGCCAACAATGGCTGCAAGCGCGTCAAAATTTATGGAATCTTTATCCCATCGATCGTCCTAACGCTCAAGCGGAAATTCGGGCGATTTGGCTCGACCGTGGTTCTATTATTGAAGCAGGTTCAGAACAGGGATTAGCGAGAATTTTTGACCAACTGGCGGCGGCGGGAATTAATACAGTTTTCTTTGAAACCGTTAACGCCGGATATCCCATTTATCCCTCACAAGTTGCACCTGAACAAAACCCGCTCGTTAAAGGTTGGGACCCGTTAGCATCTGCGGTTAAATTAGCCCATGCGCGGGGAATGGAATTGCACGCTTGGGTGTGGACATTTGCCACAGGCAACCAAATTCACAATACTATTGTGGGACAACCTGCGAATTATCTTGGTCCGGTTCTTACAGCTAATCCCAGTTGGGCGAATTATGATAATCGGGGGAATATTATTCCGATTGGACAAACGAAGCCGTTTTTAGATCCGGCGAATCCAGAAGTGCGGCAATATTTAATGCGATTGTTTGAAGAAATAGTCACTCGCTATAACGTGGATGGACTGCAACTCGATTACATTCGCTATCCGTTTCAAGACCCTGGGGCGGGTAGGATATACGGTTATGGTAGGGCGGCGCGCCAGCAATTTCAACAGCAATATGGCGTCGATCCGATACGGATTTCGCCGCGCGATCGCACCCGCTGGCAACAATGGACAGAATTCCGCACCACCCAAATCAATTCCTTTGTCGCCGAAGTTTCCCAAATGCTGCGCCAGCGTCGATCTAATCTCATTTTATCCGTCGCAGTTTTCGGCTATCCAGAACAAGAACGCATTCAAAAATTACAGCAAAATTGGGAAGTTTGGGCGCGACAAGGCGATGTAGATTTAATCGTCCCCATGACCTATGCTCCCGATACCAATCGCTTCCAACAATTAGCACAACCTTGGCTCACCAATACCAATTTAGGCTCTAGTTTGATATCGCCGGGAATCTATTTATTGAGATTACCCGAACTGGGAACCCTCGATCAAATTCAGTTAGTAAGAGATCTGCCAAGCGGCGGTTACTCTTTATTTGCCTTAGAACATTTCGGCAACAACTTGCAAGCAATCCTCAGTCGCACCCAAGGAATCAGACCAGGAAATACAAAAGAACCGATTCCTTTCCGCGAACCTTTCGCCGCCGCTGCTGCGCGTTTTGGTAGCTTATCCCAAGAATGGAATTTTCTGCTAGATACCAATCAACTGCGATTGGAAATAGCTCGTTCAAATTGGACTAGCAAAACGGAAGAACTTGCAACAGCTTTGAATAAGTTAGCGCAAGAACCAAACGCCAGTAATTTTGCAGCAGCAAGGCAATCTTTAACAACCTTTCGCACCCAGTTTCCCATGTGGATGAGCTTGCATACAACGCAAAATTGGTATCAAGTTCAAACCTGGGAAAATCGGTTATTGAGTATGGAAAGACTGCTTTATTATGGAGAACGGATTTTGATAAATCGGCAAAATACACCTAACGCTCAACAGTAGGCGATCGCATCTCAAAGAAAGCAGCAGGAGAGATATGAAAAAAATCGGCGAGATTGCGAATATGCTCGACTGTAAGCTGGCGCTGACCGTTTAGCACTGCGGATACAATAGATTCAGTTTTAAAGATAGGAACTAAATCTTTTTGTCGCAGATCGAATTCATCTATTAAAGCTTTGAGTAACTCGACTCCAAAAATATCGGGTATGGTTTCGTGTTTTTGTTCGTATTCGTAGACTAGAGTACCCAAAACATTGAGATAATCTTGTTCGTCTGGTGTTAATTCTTCTCGATCGATCAGCGCGTCTATTACTTTTTGAGTTGCTAGTAATTCCTCCTCAGAATTGATCGGACGAGGCGGAAAGGTTTTGAGTAATTCTATATAAGCGCTCGTGCTACCTGTACCACTGGTCATTTTTCCAGTCCTCTTTGTCATATTCTGCATGGGTGAGGACATGACGGATAAAAACTTTTTGATATTTGTAATCTACCAAAGTAATAAGTCGATAGGCAACAGTCAGAATATTTTACGCTTAATAAGTATAAAAATTTACGCTAAACTTGCCTCAAAATCGCTCAGTATTTCAGGGGGAGATCGGAAGGGCAAATGCCGTTCTTCATAAGGCTTTGGGGGCGCTTGTCGCCCCCTGAACAATGAAGCACATCCTCAGCAATAATTTCTGTTTTAGAGCAGTCTAGTAAAGCTCAATCGTTTCTTTCCATATGCATCCGCTTTCTCTTCATTAGCCCCGCTAAACCTAAAAAACTCAGTGCCACAACGGTGCTAGGCTCAGCAACCGATGATACAGGTTCCGGTAATTGTTCAACTGTAAATAATCCACTGGTTCCCACCCCACCTTTATCCTTAATGCCGACTGCGACTCCTCTACCACTAATGAAATCATTTCCTGCATCTGAAGTTGTTTGTAAAATCGTGTTTCCATCTAGTGTTGAAGTTGAGCGAAAATTAAAATTCGCAAAATCACTCAAATCAAAACTAAACGAAACTAAATTGCTTAAATTATGAGTAAAAGCAGGGATTGAAAACACAACATTTGCGCCAAAATTAGTTCCAGTAAAAATTGCTTGAAATTCTGTTACTTCATCTAAGGTTATCAAACCACTGAAATCATTGTCTAATGCCGTAAATGAACCGCTCACATTACCGCTGCCCGCTCCCGCCACATCACCGTCAGGGAAAAAGAATGAAAAAGTGGCAGCTTGAATAGGATTAGCTTGCATTGCCGAAAAACCCAATGTCACTCCTGCAATTGCCAACTTTAGTTTTTGACAGAACTTCACTTTATTTTTCTCCTTTTTATAAACACTAACAATTAACAATAGGCAGATATTGCCTAACTAATGCTTATTATTTTACAATAAAATCAGTGAATTACAACCAAATTGATAAAAAAATTATTATTAACTTTCTGCAATCAACGAAGAACGGAGCGATCGCTTGTCATTTTTGGATGAAAGAGCGCGATCGCTGTTAGACGTTCCTTTTATTTCAGGTTTTATAATTGCAGACTTCAGATTGCAGATTTAAATCTAAAATCTGCAATCTTAAACCTCAAATCTGCAATCCTAAACAAAATCCTCCTGTCCGATTTGATTAGATCCAATTCCAGTTAAAATCGCCAAAACTTCCCCGCTACTTTTCACGCTAATCGTGGTGTCGTTGTTGTTTTGGCTAATGGCTAATTCTGAGAAAATTAGACCTCCAGCTAACCCTAGCAAATCCTCACCATCGCTAAAATCAGCGATCGCATCCACTCCCCAACCAGCTGTGATTGTAAATACATCCTCTCCTTTCCCACCATGCAACCAATCATTTCCCACTCCGCCGATAATGGTGTCATTATCTTTACCGCCATAGAGCGTATCATCCCCTAGTTCGCCATTGAGAGTATCCTTGCCTTGATTGCCAAATAGCAAGTCATTGCCAATCCCGCCGCAGATTTCGTCATCTTCACTGCCTCCGTAAGCGGTATCATTTCCATCACCACCGCAGAGACTATCGTTGCCGCGATCGCCCGCTAACCAATCATCTCGCTCATCCCCAAAAACAATGTCATCGTTTTGACCGCCGCGCACCGTATCATTACCTTCATCACCGAACAAAGTATCGTCGCCGATGTTGCCAGATAGAGCATCATCGCCGCTGCCTCCGAACTGTAAATCTTTACCAGTGAGGCCATAGACGATATCGTTGCCTTGGTCGCCGCTTAAGATATCGTCGCCCTTGTCGCCAAAGAGTATGTCATCATCTTTACCGCCACGGGCGAAATCGTTGCCTTGACCAGCCCAGATGATATCGTTGCCCGTATTACCGTGGATATAGTCGTCGCCTTTGTTACCGCTGAGGAGGTCGTTGCCGGAATCGCCGAGAATGTAATCGCGATCGCTACCTCCAAAAACTATGTCATCATCAGCACCGCCAATCAGGTTATCCTTACCTGGTTTGCCAAAGATCCAATCGTTACCGCCAAATCCATTCAACGCATCGCCCGCATCCGTACCAATAAGGATATCGTCCAAATCGCTACCATCTTGCGTTGCATCAACGGGATTGGGAGTAGTATCGACACCGGGGATATTATCAGAATCGGGACGGATAATGGTTTTGCAGAAGCAATCCGGGACGGGGTTAGTGACGTTTAAATTGAACGAAGCAAAGGTACTCTCATTTGCCGAATCGGTAGCTTTTATCAGCACAGTCATCTTACCAACATCGCTATTGGTTGGAATGCCGACAAAAGTGCGAGTAATTGGGTTAAAACTTAACCAATTGGGCAAAGAATTGCTATTCCCGTTTGTGGCGGTATAAGTGAGAGAATCGCCGCTATCGATATCGCTGAAAGTATCCGCAGCGAAGGTAAAGTTATACAGACTATTGATAGCAGCAGTTTGGTTAATTGGGATGGAAGCATTGACAAAAGGCGCGTCATTGACTGAGTTAACGGTAAGGTTAACCGTCGCAGGTGATAAGGCATAAGTTGTGCCATCAAATCCATTCCAATTAAAACTGGTATTGCCATTCCAGTTAGGATTTGGAGTAAAGCGGAGATTGCTTAATTCAGCAACGGGAATTTCTTGATTGACAGTGACATTGGCGTCGATCAGTTTCAGTAACCCGTTGTTGGGGAGAGAAGTAACTTGGATTTTGGTGAGATTATCCCCGTTGGTATCGCTGAATTTGCTGGTAAAATCAGCGGCTTTGAAAATAAGATTGGTATCTTCATCGCCTGATATATTCAGATTGCCGACAGTGGGCAGAATATTGGTGTCGTTGGCGAGAATTGTTAGAGTTGCAGTATTCTGACCACCAATTGTGAGATTCCCACTGGGATTAACTAAAGTCAGGGTGAGGGTTTCATCTTCTTCAAGCAAATTATCGTCATTGATGGGAATCGTGACAATTTTACTCGTTTCGCCGCTGGCAAAGTTAATCGTTTGAATCGTATTGTCGAAATCTGTTCCAGTTGCAAACGGTTGAGTTCCACCCGTTGCAGTACCGTTAGTTAACTGAACTTGCACGCTACCAGAACTTGCAGTATCTCCTGTGCGGTTGATAGTAATCGCTGCACCAACAACCGTACCGTTTTCGTTAACTTGATAGGTGGGTTGAGAGAATTGGACGCCAACTGGGTCGTTATCTGCGATGGTTAGAGTTGCAGTTGGTTGACTCTGATTCAAGAAGGCGGAGATGTTGCCAGGAAAAAGTGCCGGAATTGTCACTACATCGGGTTGCCCATCCTGGTTAAAGTCTCCTGAAGCCATATAAGAGGCAACAGACCACGCTTTAAAGCTAGTCGCTTTGTCAAAAGTGCCATCTCCCCGGCCTAATAGTATTGATACATTCCCACCAGGATCGGGGGCATCTGTCGCTGTCCCTATGTCTAATTTCCCATCGCCGTTGAAGTCTTCCACGACTATGGAAACGGGATTAAACTCGGCTTTATAGTCGGTAGCAGGATTAAAAGTAGCATCTCCCTTGTTTAATAGGACGGAGACGGTGTCGGAGGTAAAATTCGCCGTTGCTAAGTCGAGGAATCCATCATTGTTGAAATCTCCTGCACCAACGGATAAACCAACCTCAGAGGAAGATCCGACTGAAAAGTTGCTACCTTTTTCAAAAGTGCCATCTCCGTTGCTCAATAGGATGGAGATATTATTGGAATTAAACTTCTGCGTCACTAAGTCGAATTTTCCATCTTTGTTTAAGTCCGCCGCGACGCCGGAAAAGAAACTAGACCCGAAGTCAGATTTAATCGGCGGGCTAAAGTTGCCCGTCCCCGTACCCAGCTGGACGTAAAGGTAAGGCGCTGATGGCCCTCCTGTTGCTATGTCCAGGTGTCCGTCACCGTTAAAATCCCCCTTGGTAATGGCACCGGCAGAAGTTGGCTGTGAAAAGTAGGTAGGCTGGTCAAAACTACCATCTCCGTTACCCAATAGCAGTGAGAAACCTTTGTCGGGAAAGGTGGAATTTACCGTCCCTATGTCGGCGAACCCATCTTCGTTGAAATCCCCCACAGTGAAGGCTGAGGAATTAGGCTCAAATCCTTGACCCTTGACAAAACTGCCATCTCCCTGCCCCAACAGTATCCAGCTAGAGTTACTTCCTCTTCCTGCTATGTCGAGGAACCCATCATTGTTGAAGTCCGCGACAGCGGTTTGTTTGGCAGGAGTGTCGAGGGGAAAACTGGGGGCGGCGGTAAACTGAGGCACAGCGTTACCAGATGCCAAACGATACCCCGTACCTGCTTCTAAAGTTATTCCAACCGTTTCATTTGGATCGATCGCATTGTCATCAACAGGTGCGACATTTAAAGTAGCGGTAGTGGCTCCGGCAGAAATCGTAAAGCTAGTATTGGTAACCGCACTAATATTAGAACCCGCGACAATTTGGTAATCGGTGGTAGGGGTGGCGGCTTTTTCCCCAGTAGCAACGCTGTAATTTACCGTTAAACCCCCAATTGGTGCAGGTTGAGTCAAAGTAATCGTAAAAGTGCCGTTAGCTGGACCCGACTCGCTAGGATTAGCACCAGCAGCTATATTGACCGCCGTTGGCAGGTTATCTTCAATTTTCAGACTGGCAGTGGTTTGATTGTTATTCACCAAGACGGAAACGTTATTCGAGTCTCTGTTCGCCGTTGCTAAGTCTTCTTTCCCATCTCGGTTAAAGTCCCCCACAGCCATCGAAGAAGGACGATTCCCAACGGAAAAGTTAGTGGACGGGTTAAAACTGCCATCTCCCTCGCCCAATAGGACGGAGACTTTGCCAGACGAGGAAAAGAACCCCCCATTCGATGCCGCTAAGTCGAGGAATCCATCCCCGTTAAAGTCCCCGACGGTAATCAAGTTGGCAGGATTCTCGATCGTAAACTCGGTCGCCTTGCCAAAACTACCCTTCCCCGTACCTAATACGACGAAAACGGTGCCGAAGCCAGGAAATCCACCACCACCAAAACTCGTGACTGTCGCTAAGTCCAGATGTCCGTCGCCGTTGAAGTCACCCACCGCGACGGATTTGGAATAAGACCCAGCAACAAATTCGCCACCATTGACAAAACTGCCATCTCCGTTACCTAATAGCAGTCGGGCTGAACTACGTTCTACCGTTACTAAGTCAAGAAAGCCATCCTCGTTAAAGTCACCTGAAGCGATCGCAGCGTCAGGATGGAGAGCAATCAACTCTTTCAAGGGAGCCAGGACAAAACTACCATCTCCCCTGCCCAATTGCACCAAGTTATTTTGGAAATCCGGCGCTACAAAGTCAGACTTTCCATCATTATTGAAATCCCCCACCACCAGAAAACGGGCAATACTACGTACTGAAACATTGGTCGCCTCGCCAAAACTGCCATCTCCGTTACCCAACAGCAGCGAGATCCCTTGAGAGTTTTGCGTTAATAAGTCCAGGTTTCCGTCGCCGTTGAAGTCTTCCACAGCGACAGTAAACGCACCGTCCTTAACAGGAAATATCTTCTCTTTGCCAAAGCTGCCATCTCCATTGCCCAACAACACCGCAACACCAGAAGCATTTGCTGTCACTAAGTCGAATTGTCCGTCATTGTTCAAATCCCCAACGGCAACAGAAAGAGGATTAGACCCAGCAGAAAAGTTACTGGCAGGGGTAAATTCAGCCCAAGCACCGTCACTAGCGCCCAGACTGTAACCAGTTCCGGGTACAAGGTTAACTCGTACCTTTTCCTCACTTAATTCAATTACCCCATCATCCACTGGTTTTACAGCTAAGGTGGCGCTAGTGACTCCTGCTGCAATGGTGAATGTGTTATTTCCAATTGCAGTAATATTGGTGCTGGCAACCAGGTCAAACGTATAATCTGCGGGGATATTCGCCGTACTGCCAGTGGTATTGAAATTAACCGGAACTGGAGCATTAGTAGGCGCGTTGATCGTAATATTAAACGTGCCGTTTGTTGACCCAAATTCCCTGGGGTTAGTGCCAGCAGAAATATTAATCATCGGGTCGTTATCGGTAATCGTCAAACTGGCATTATTTGCCGCCCCAACGGTGTAACCCGTACCCGCTGCTAAAGTAATTCCCACTGTTTCATTCGGGTCAACAACTGCATCGTTGACGGGAGCAACTTTCAAGATAGCGTTAGTAACTCCCGCAGCAATAGTAAAGCTGGTGGAAGTAACCGCACTGATATTTGCACCACCAACAAGTTGGTAATCCGTTGTGGGTGTAGCGGAATTTCCCCCTGTCGCAAGGTTGTAATTGACGGTTAAACCTTTACCACGGGATTATCTAGGGTAATTAAAAATGTCCCATCGCTGGAATTCAACTCGCTGGCATTCGCACCCCTAGCAATTGTGACGGTGTAATTGCTAGGGGTGGTATTCAACAACACCGAAACATTGCCGGTCAAATTCGCCGTCGCAATGTCTGGTTTTCCGTCATTGTTGACATCAAAAGACGCGACAAAAAAGGCAGGGTTTCCAACAGAAAATTGAGTAGCAAAGCCAAAACTGCCCGTCCCCGTACCCAACAAGACGGAGACGTTGCCGGGAAACAGGTTTAGTACCACTAGGTCGAGAACCCCATCCCGGTCAAAGTCCTCCACAGCTATGGATCTGGCTAGAATTCCTACCGGAAAGCTGGTGGGACTGCCAAAACTGCCACCTCCCGTACCCAAGAGGACAGAAACGAAGTCGCCTGGTAAAAAATTGGAACGCTGTAATGTTGCTAGGTCAGCTTTGCCGTCACCGTTGAAATCCCCAATGGCAACAGAAAAGGGATCGCCCCCTACTGAAAAGTTGGCGGGACTGCCAAAACTGCCATCTCCATTGTTGAGTAAAACGGAGATGTTGCCAGATACCGTGGCTAAGTCGAGTTTCCCATCCCCGTTTAAATCCCCTACAGCGAGGGTTCCTACCCCGCCCCCGACTACAAAGTTAGTGGGAGTGTCAAAAGTGGCATTTCCTTTGTTTAATAGCACCGAGATAGTATTGCCTGCTGTTAATGCTATGTCAGGAAAGCCATCCCCGTTAAAATCCCCGGTGGCAACAAAACTAGAAGAACCAACCCCTGGAAGTTTGGTTGCAGTATTAAAAGTACCATTTCCATTACCTAATAACACTGAGGGAGATCCAGCGGTAGCTAAGTCGATTTTTCCATCGCCGTTGAAGTCTGCCGCCGCAATGGATTGGACACCATCAAATGCCGGAAATTTGGTAGCTGTGCCAAATTTGCCATCTCCCGTCCCCAGTAGGATGGAGACGTTGCCCTCGTTGTTTCCCGTTGCTAAGTCGAGGAAACCATCTTGGTTGAAGTCCTTCAAAACGATGGAACGGGGAACAGTTCCTCCTACTGTAAAGTTGGTCGCCTTACCGAAGGAGGCGAGAAGAACGCCTGGGTACGCATTGCATACTTATGGTAAAAATGCAAGGGGACTGGCAATATTTCCCAGTCGGTGTTCTAGATGCCAGGTTCCGCCTTGAAAGGCGTTCCCGACTCGGTTTGCTCTTGCGGCGATGTTCGCACCTGTGAGTTGGTGGAGGCGGTGCAGGAAACCTCTCCCCCCCTGCCCCCCTCCCCTGCGAGGGGAGGGGGGTGTAGAGGTGTCGATTGTCGCTAGTAGCCCCCTCTCATTGCAGGAGAGGGGGTTGGGGGTGAGGTCGGCTGCAACGCTGCAGGCGTATAAAAGAATATCGGTTACTTGCCACTTTTGTAGCTGGTGGCGATATTGTTCTAAATTTGACCAATCGATCGGGGTTTTTCCCAGATACAAAGTTCCCGGTTCGCCGTGACAAACAATGTGGAGGCTGTCACTGGGATATTCCCTTAACGCGGCGGTTATTTGAGCGATCGCATCCCCATCCTGCTCAATAATAATCACTTTTGCACCACTGCAAACTCCGGTTGCTAAGCTTTGGTATGCTTGCACCCTGGTGTCTATTGCTACTAACATCGCTAACTCCTTTGACGTTATTTATTTGTTATTTGTCACGACGATGCACCTTCAATCCCCTATGGGAATAACTCAGGAATAGAGCTGAAATTTATGTGTTTGCTGAATGCTTTTTTCTAAAGATTTGTTAACTCTAAGCCAGAGCTTACTCAATGAGTTAATCGATTTATACTACATAAAAGCTACAAAAGAGCAATGATCGATTAAAATAAATCTAAGCTGAGTACAATTGCCTGCCAAAATTAATAATTAAAAGGGCTTGTGGCATAGTTAGGGTTAACATTCAATGGTTGTGGCGAGGGAACGAACGCCGAGCGATCGCTTTAGCAATTCATTTGCCACTATTCTGGGGGAGGGAAGTTTTTAGGCAAGGGCGTTCCTAGAAACCGGGTTTCTTGTTGCGATCGCTCGTTCCCATAAACGATGTTTCATAGAAACCCGGTTTCTGTGCGTAAGCCCTGAATCAAATGCTTGAACCCAACCCATAGGGTATAATCTATAAAAGGTATGCTGTAATTAAAAAATGGTTCAATCTAAAAAAGAAATTTTACCGGCTTCCCAGAGCGATAAATTTATCCTAGAAGAAGACACAGACCATATCCATCACAGTCACTCCCACTCAGAGGGACAAGAAAGCCATTCTCACGTCCACAGCGAAGAATCCCTGCGCCGCATTGTCAATCGCTTATCTCGTATCGAAGGACACATCCGGGGAGTCAAGACAATGGTACAGGAGAGCAAACCCTGTCCCGACGTGCTAGTACAGATAGCCGCTGTGCGGGGCGCGTTAGATCGGGTAGCGCGTATGATTCTGGACGAACATTTAACCGAGTGCATCGCCCGCGCTGCCAAAGAAGGCAATATGGAAGCAGAGATCGAACAGTTAAAGGCGGCTTTGGATCGGTTTTTGCCTTGAATTATCCAGAGGGAGAAGGATTTCAGGGAATTTTTGGCAAAATGTCCGGAAAGCAATCGCATCGTAGAGAAAGAAGTATTCAGTAGATGCACCCTGATTTTTTCACCCCCGGCTAGAGATAGTTGGGGTTTTTTGTTTCTCACTCAGAAATTTGGCGCAAAACATCCGGAAACCGTACGCATCGTCGAGAAAGACTTATTCAGTAGATGCACCCTAATATTCATCACCCCAGCTAGAGATAGCTGGGGTTTTTTATTTGCCGGATTTACCCAAATCGCCCAAAAAACTGGGTAGGGAAATTTCGCCAAAGTATCCGGATGGTTATAGCAATCAGTGGAAGAAGTATTTAGTAGATGCACCCTGACAATTATTAACCCCGGCTAGAGATAGCTGGGGTTTTTTTTCAGGACTTACGGACGACGAGAAAAGAAACCCGGTTTCTTCGTTGATCTATGGTTGCCAAACCAAAGATTTCTCGGATCGCCCTTAGTTTCTTGGCGTAAGTCCTGTTTTTATCTGGCATTTAGGCAAAAAACAAAGAAACTGGGTTTGTGACGCGGCTACTATTTTCTTCTCGTCCTATTTTCGTTGGAGATACCTGGTTTCTGGATAAGACCAGATGGAGATTGACCCAGTTCTTCTTTAAGCATTCGTTCGTATATTTCTGGCAAGTGTTTGCTCATAGAATTGGTTTCGATGCCGTATCCTAGACTTGTCCAAGTACCGGAAAGCATTCGCAATACTGAACGTACTTTTCCCTGACGTAACATTTGGGGAATATCGGCATTCCAGTAGTTGCGATCGCTTAACCAATCATGAACCACCCGATCCTGATATTCTGGCTCAAAGCTATAAGATCTCCACAACAATATCCCCGTCGGTCTAGGATGATACCGGCGCGACATTTTACTCCAGGTTTTATTCAGAAACTGATACCGCCCCGCCGCTGTGGAACAATTACCTTTATTAGGCCCAACGGGGATGGTGATGCATCGATTTGGATGGCGGTTGAGATGGCGGACATACCTACCACCGTAAAGCACGTGGTAAGGACGAGCATAGTTGGACTCGCTTGCCGAAATCGTCCGCATCAAGGCGCGAATGTAAGGATCGCCGCCCTGCATCGCCAAAGGCATTGTACCGCGCAAGCCAGTAATGCGGGCAGGAGGAGCGAGCCAATCTGGCATATAACGCATTATCAATCCTTCCACCTCTTGCCAATTCTGGATGGCAACGGTGAGTCCCAACGCGGCGATAGTAGCCACTAGGAGCTTTTTACGACGACTTGAATCGGGGGATTTCTCTTCCCCTGATACCTGAGAGGGCGGCGATGTATCTACCAAATTGAGAACTCCTGCATCGACTCAAGGAAAAACACTGACCTACAAGCAATCAAGCTACATTAGCAAACAAGTCCTGCCAGCTTTTTTCCGCAGCTTCTGGCTTGGCGACAATTTCTACTATTTTATTTTTAGCCTCCGCCTGAAACAATGCTTCGACGCAGACTTGCGCGACTTTGGTGCGGGGTATACTGCCGTCAAACAGGGTGTCAGCGGCAGACATCACAACTGGGTTGGTATTATCCTCATTTTTCAGCCCGCCCGGTCGCACTATCGTGTAAGTCAAACCACTTTTGGCGAGATACTCCTCAGCTTGTTTCTTCCACACCAAAATTAGCCAGAACAAATTCAGCGGGTGAAATAGCAGGGAGGTACACAAGGAGGTAACCAAGACAAAATGCTCAATTCCCTTCGCTTTGGCTGCATTTACCAGATTTTTAGTCCCTTCGTAGTCTACTTGGTACGGCCCGGTTGGGTCAAAACTCGGTTTCGCACCCGTGGCGCACAGCAGTACGGTGCTATCGCCTATGGCAATACTCAGGGTATCTGGTTTGAGGACATCGCCTAGCACTAACTCGGCCTCCGCAGGTAAAATTTCTCTAGCTTTGTCCGCATCCCGCACTAAAGCACGCACGGGAATCTGACGCTTGACTAACTCTTGTACGATGCGGCGACCCGTCTCGCCTGTTGCCCCTGCTACAAATGCTTTCATGGGATCGGTTACCCTGGTTAAACTAGGAATTTTAACGTTTTCTTTAATTTAGTTTAAATATTTCATGAACTAAAAGGAGGAAGTTTTGTTGTTATGGTTAAGATTTGCAGTCAGGTTGTAACAATTGAAACTGGGAAGGGAATATTTAAAATAACATGAGGACAACTCGCGCAGGTATGCGTCTATGCAATCAAACTACAGCGATTATCCAACAATTGAAGTTACTAACAGGCTTGTGGATGGGATGCCGCCTTTTGCCAATCCTGATAATTTAATAGCAGAAACAGATGGGATGCAGCCGGTACGCTTTCACGGGCAGTTTGAAGATTGCATGGAAATGTATGCTGATGTTGGGACGGTTGCCGAATATCTCAACGCTCACCCGGAATGGTTTAGACGCTGCGCCCACCCAATGATGGCGCAACCACTCGGTAACAATGGCTACGCTTTAACTATCGGACCCTTCGGTTCTTTCGGATATGAGGTAGAACCGAAAATTGGCTTGGAGTTGCTGCCCCCCGATCGAGGGGTTTATCGCATCCTGACTATACCCGTCCCGGATTACGTCGCTCCGGGGTATGATGTTGATTTTAATGCCGCGATGCAGTTGACAGAAGCGACGATTGATGCATCGGTAGGTTGTCCGGGGGATGTGACGCGGGTAGAGTGGCAGTTGGATCTGGTGGTGGCTATTCAGTTTCCCCGGTTTATTTATCGCTTGCCGATGTCTTTGATTCAAAGTACCGGCACTAGCTTACTCCGCCAAATCGTCCGACAAGTCTCCCACCGCTTGACTCACAAGGTACAGCAAGACTTTCATTCCAGCTTGGGTTTACCAATGCCGCGCAAAAAGGGTAATAGGTAATGGCTAATTGCTAATGGCTAATTGCTAATGGGTAGCTTAATAGCTCTGCCAGTCTGATCGCGCGCCACCGAACTGTTAGGAAAGTGTCCGTGTTAAGTATATCTACTAGCAATTAGCAATTAGCCATTAGCCATTACCCATTACCGCATTACATTTTGCTAATAATTCTTTGCAGGATTTCCAATCCGGAGACTGCCTGCCAACCAAACAATCCCAACAGGCTGATATTCAGGACAATGTGGGTGTAACGCGCCCAATCTTGTCCTTTTTGCATGTAGGGAGAAAGCGCGGCAGAAATCGAAATCAGTCCGGTCATGCTTAATCCAACCAGCAGGTGAGGTCCAACAAACAGCTTACCGTTGTTGATGTAGGTAACCCCCATAGCGCCTATGGTGCCGAGAACCATTAAAGCAAACAGGAGCGATCCAATCTGGTAATGCTTGAGGTTGAACTTGCCTTGGATCAGCTGTTTGCGGGCGTCCCCTTCGGCAGTTCTGGTGCGTCGGACTTGAATCCCTAAGTATAGGGCATAAATCGATAAGCCTAGCAGCACCCACATCAACAGCGGGTGACCGAATTGACTCCAAGTTTTAATCGAGGCGGGGATTTCCAAGTTCATAGGACTGGGGTCGTCAGGTGAGGAACTTTAATAAAAGTTAGCATAAAAACACGTTTCTACATCTATGAGACGATGACAAAACCATCACAAAGCATCTCGGTGAACTTCTCAAAGTGCTGATTTGGCGCTAAGTTGTCAATGCTGAGGATGGAACGAGGAGCAGGCATGACCTCCACGAAAGATAAGGATGTCTTATTGAGAAGGGCGGCTCAAAGTGGTGACATGCATCAGGTACAAGTGCTACTTGCCCAGGGTGCTGATGTCAATGCAACGGGGCGAGATGGCACGACGGCTTTGATGTTTGCTGCCCAAAATGGGTATACCGCGATCGCGCGCTTGTTACTAGATGCTGGGGCAAATGTTAATCAACCCAAAAAACGGTTTGGCACTACGGCTTTGATGATAGCGGCAGCGGCAAATTGCGTTGAAATCGGGCAAATTTTGCTGAATTGGGGTGCGGATGTCAATGCTACAAATGAGGATGGCAACACGGCGCTGATGGCAGCATCGCTGCGGGGTTATGTCGATGTGGTGCAACTTTTGCTTTCCGCTGGTGCAGAGGTGAATAGCAGGAATAAGGACGATAATACAGCCTTGCACTTGGCAGCAGAACAGGGTCATATCGACGTTTTGGCAGCGTTACTCTCTGGCGGTGCAGACGCGAACAAACTCAGCGGCGGTGAAACGGCACTCACCCTCTCTGTGGCAGTTGGTAACGTCGTTGCGGTGCGGCTGTTGTTAGAGCATGGGGCAAACGTAGATACTAGAACGGGTGATGGCAGAACTGCTCTGATGCAGGCAGGGGAATCTGGGGATTTAGCGATCGCTCAAATGTTCCTCGCTTGGGGTGCAAATGTCAATGCCCAAGATGGGGAAGGCGAAACTGCTTTAACCCTAGCATCGGACCTTGGTCATGTAGATTTAGTGCGAAGTCTTCTAGAAGCAGGTGCTGATGTCAATATTAAAAACCAAGATGGGTGGACAGCTTTAATGGCAGCGGCGGCCGAAGGTTACGTGCCGATTGTGACGGCTTTACTGGACAAAAATGCTGATATTAACGCCAAAGATAACGATGGGGAAACAGCTTTACACCTTGCTATTGCCGAAGGTCACGATCGCGTGGTAAATCTCTTGCTCAACCGGGGGGCTGATATCGCAGCGAGGAATAATCTGGGCGATACCCCTTTGCTACTCGCAGCTTTGCAAGACCGCAGTACCATTGTGGCAGCGTTGCGGCAAAAAGGAGCTGACTGCAATGCTAAAAACATGGGTGAAACGGCTTTAACTGTGGCAGCATCTGAGGGATTTGTGGATACTGTTATGGCGCTGTTGAATGCGGGGTGCGATCCCAATGTGGCGGCGGATGATGGGCAAACTGCTTTAATTAAAGCCAGCGATCGCGGTTACACAAATATCATGCAGGTATTATTAGCGAACGGTGCTAATGTGAATTTTCCAGACTCTTTTGGTTCAACTGCTTTAATCTGTGCAGCTACTCGCGGTAATGCCCCAGCTGTAAAACTTTTGCTCGATGCTGGTGCAGATGTCAACATCGCCAACTTGAACGGCGATACGGCTGTGACAATTGCCCAATTAAACGGTTATCCGGATGTGGTGCAATTACTTTTGGCTGCTGGTACTTAATGCCAAAATGTGGGGGGTGGGGAAAAATAACCTACTTCCTACACCCAAGCTCAACCAAAAACTAATAACTAATGAATCTCATGAAAATTTTTGTTCCGGGACGCCTTTGTTTATTTGGAGAACATAGCGATTGGGCGGGTGGCTATCGCCGCATTAATCCCAATTTAGCAAAAGGCTACGCGCTATTAGTTGGCACGAATCAAGGACTTTATGCCGAAGTAAAACCCCATCCAACCCATCTGATTCTGCGCGCTTCCTTAAGTGATAGAACTCATCAAACCATATCCTTACCGATGTCAAGGCAGGTTTTGCTTGCCGAAGCCGAAAAAGGTGGTTTCTTCAGTTATGCTGCTGGCGTTGCTTATCAGTTTCTCACCCACTATCGCGTTGGCGGACTTGAAATTGATAATTACTTAACCGATTTACCAATTGGCAAAGGTTTATCTTCGAGTGCTGCTATTTGCGTTTTAATTGCTCGCGCTTTTAATCGCGTTTATGACTTAAAAATGACCGTTCGCGGCGAAATGGAGTTTGCCTATTTAGGCGAAATTACCACTTTTTCCCGCTGCGGCAGAATGGATCAAGCTTGTGCTTATGGCAGTCGCCCAATTTTGATGATTTTTGATGGCGATCGCATCGATGTCATTAAACTAAATGTACCCAAAGATTTATTCTTTGTTATCGTCGATCTCGGCGCGGGCAAAAACACCCAAGAAATCCTCAGCAATTTGAATCAATGCTATCCCTTTGCCACCAGCGAAGTCCAACAGAATGTCCAAAAATATTTAGGTTCTATCAGCGATCAAATTACCCAAGCAGCCGCTAACGCCCTGCAAAAAGGCGATGGGGAACAAATTGGCGCACTGATGAAAAAAGCTCAAGCCGAATTCGACCAATATTTAATCCCCGCTTCTCCCTCCCAATTAACTTCTCCCGTTTTGCATCAACTCCTGAATTATCAACCAATTCAACCTTATATTTTAGGCGGGAAAGGTGTCGGGTCCCAAGGCGATGGCACGGCGCAATTTATTGTAAAAGATGAGTCTATTCAGCAAAAAATTATAGAAATAATTGAGCGCGATTTTCCTCAGATGCAATGTTTGAAGCTGGCAATCAAAAGTAGTCTCAATTCTGAGAATTTACCTGTTGTGGCGGGCGGGCAAGATGCCCACCCCACAAGAGAACACCCCACAAGAGAAATAGAAAAGTATCCTTTAACTATCAATGTTGGCGGGCCAGATGCCCACCCCACAAGAGAACAAGATGCCCACCCCATAAGCGAAATACAAAATTATCCTTTAACTATCAATGTTGGCGGGCCAGATGCCCACCCCACAAGAGAACACCCCACAAGAGAAATACAAAATTATCCTTTAACTATCAATGTTGGCGGGCCAGATGCCCACCCCACAAGAGAACACCCCACAAGAGAAATACAAAAGTATCCGGCAAAAAAGAAGGTTCGCAAAGGTGTAATTCCGGCGGCTGGTTTTGGAACTCGCTTATTTCCAGCTACAAAAGCTGTCAAAAAAGAACTGTTTCCAATTATCGATCGGGAGGGGCGTGCGAAGCCGGTAATTCTGTCAATTGTGGAAGAATTGATCGGTGGGGGAATAGAAGAAATTGGGATAGTGGTACAAACATGCGATCGGGCACTTTTTGAGGAATTCTTTAAATCTCCACCTTCCCCCGAATTCTTCAACAAATTATCGCCCCAAAACCAAGAATACAGCCAATATCTCCAAGACTTAGGCAGCCGAGTCACAATTCTAACTCAAGAAGTTCAGTTAGGTTACGGTCATGCTGTATTTTGTGCCAAAGAATGGGTCAACAATGAGCCATTTTTACTATCGTTAGGTGACCACGTTTACTCATCCGATACGGATATTTCTTGTGCCGGACAAGTTATAAATATTTACGAAGAAATAGACCAAAGTGTTGTAGGATTAACAACGATGCCAGCAGAAATTATCCAAAAAGCTGGTTGCGTTACCGGAGTTTGGCAAGAATTAAACTCGATTATTTCATTGACTCAAGTTGCTGAAAAACCAACCGTTGAATATGCCCGCCAGCATTTGCGGGTAGAAGGAATGGCAGAGGATGAATTCTTATGTATTTTTGGTTTATATGTACTGACGCCAACAATTTTTGATTGTCTGTCAGAAGACATCAAAAATAATATCCGCTTCAAAGGTGAATTTCAGCTAACAACCTGTTTGGAAAAATTGCGACAAAAGGAGGGAATGACAGGCTATGTTGTTAAAGGAAAGTGTTTTGATACGGGAATGCCGGATGTTTATCGGCAAGCAATGATTGATTTTCGCAACAGTTAGCAGTCAATGAATTTACTAGATTTACTACCAAGCACAGTCTCTTTGGTCTTAGTCCCTATTTTATACGGATTGATTGCCGGAATAACAATCGGAGGATTCACTGCGTTGAGGATGCGGAAGATTTTAGTAATAATTTGGACAATTGTTGGGGCAATAATCGGGGTCTATATTGGCTCGGGAATTGGATATATTTTATTCAATATCGTGCATCCCAATCCAGACTTTATCGAGGGACTGGGTTTGATTATATTTTACTTGAATATCGGCATGTTAATCGGTTCTATTTCAGGGGCTGAAATTGGAATTATTATCTTTGAACGCTGGCGTCGTTCCAGGAGTTGATCCCCCCTGATAGCGGATTGCAGCCATAAAAGGTACACCTGAGTTTGTCAAGGGGGCATCCTTAAGTCCGCGCTTGACAAACTCAGCCTTCAGGCTATACCAAGACGAGGAAAGTTGCCAGAAACCCGGTTTCTGCGTTGACAACGATTTTTCTGAGAAACCGGGTTTCTTGGCGTAAGTCCTGCCGCTGTAAAATTCTTTGGTTGCTTTTGCCCTGGGGTTTATTAAACTGTAGGTAAGGCTCTTTATCTGCTGAAGTTTCTCTGTGCCGCTCTCAAGGGTGGAAGCGATTTATGAATGACGAGCTATTTAGACAGCATTTTCAAGGGATCCAGCGGCAAATTGCAGCACTGAAAGCGGAACAAGTTGCGGGTAATTGGGAGGAAATTACTGCTGCGCTTGAAGGTCTGCAACTAATTTATGAGGAGATGCAGACGAGTTTGGCAGTAGCCGATTTTGTTGAGGAGGAGCTTCTCCAGCAGCATCAGCGCATCAGTACACTCTATCAACAGTATTACGACTTGTTCAACTCTGCGCCGATCGGCTACTTGGTTACCGATGCCAATGGCTTAATTCTAGAAGCAAATCAAACGATCGCTCAATTGCTGAACGTGCCACACCCCTATCTGGCAGGGAAACCCCTCGCTGTGTACGTCGCACAGGGCGATCGCTCAACCTTTCGTACCAATCTGAATCGCCTTTCTCCAACCAGTGACATCCAAGTTTGGCAAATCAACCTATCTCCCCGAAACAGTGAGCCATTTGCAGCCGAATTGACTGTGGCGATCGCTCGCAATAACTCTGGTTTGATTGAATCTCTGCGAATTGGGGTGTACGATGTCAGCCGGGAACAGCAGACGCTGACTCAACCAGTCGAACCACAGAATCCCGAACCGATCCCAACAGCAGCAACGATGCCGATGCCTGCTCTGCCCCAGTCCCTAGACGGGTTGCAAGTTCTAATTGTAGATGATGAGGCGGATGCGCGTGAATTTATCGCCGCTGTTCTTTCGTCTCACGGGATTCGCGTCACTGCCGTCGCCACCGCAGCAGCGGCAATGGATGCACTAGAGCGATTTCGTCCCGATGTCCTGGTTAGCGACATTCGGATGCCTGATGACAATGGGTATAGTCTGATTCGCAAGATCCGCCAACTCGAAGCCCAAAAAGGCTGGCACATTCCGGCGGCTGCTCTGACAGCCTATGTGGTAGAAGATCGAGAAAAGGCACTCGCAGCTGGATTTGAATCCCATCTCCACAAGCTAGCTCAGCCAAGGGAGTTAGTTGAAATGGTAGCTCGGCTGGCGGGTCGAGTGTGAGTCTGAGATCCCCGACAACTTCTGCGAAGTCGGGGTTTTGTAGCGGAAAAACTAGGATCGAACTAGCAATAAAGGAGATCGATCGTGAGCAAAGAAGAACAACTACTCGAATATTGGCGGCAACTTTCTCCTGAAGCACAAGATCGAGTGCTGCAACTGGCACAAACCTTAAAACTTGAATCAGAGTTTGTGCCGCAAACTCCTCTGGCTAAGAAGCTATGGGAAATTCGTCAACAGGCGATCGCGGACGGGATGAAACTTCTCACAGAAGAAGAACTAGAAAAAGAACTCGCCGAACGACGAGGTGGCTGGCGAGAAGAAGACTAGCTGGCAGAAAACGATGGATTTTCAACTCTCTATCCATGCCCAAGAAGAACTTGTAGAAAGAGATATCCCTTTGCAAATTCTAGAGCTTGTACTTAATCAGCCCGAACAAGTTGTAGAGGAGGATAACTTAAAGGTGTATCAAGGACGATTTGAAGCCACTAACGGTAAAACCTACTTACTTAGAGCTTACGTTAACGATCGAGTTAATCCCATTAGAGTCGTGACAGTCTACAAAAATAGCAAAATTAACAAATATTTGCGGTAAATTACAATGCAAGCCAAATACGATACAGAACAAGATATTTTGCGGATTCGTTGGTCAGATGCCCCGATTGAAGAAAGCGACGAAGAACAGCCTGGAGTCATTCTTGACTACGATCGAGAAGGCAATGTCATTGGTGTAGAAATTCTCAATGCTTCCCGCAAGATCGGTCACTGGCAACAGTTAATCGCGTTAAACCAAGTTCATCAACCCTAGCGTTGAATTGCCGCAGCCATAAGTGCTATGCAACAACAAAGCGTCACCCTGAAGGACATTTTGATTACAGAGGAGCTATCTAAGCGATCGCCTCGTCCTCCCAACTGGCAGGCAGAAGCTCAGGCAATGCGAAGTCTGGCACGACAGATGGCGCGAGAGTCGCAAAGTTTGCTGCAAATCTTGGTTGATATTGCCCTGGAGCTTTGTCGGGCAGGAACCGCAGGGGTTAGCTTGCTTGAAACCGTTGATCGAGAAGAAGTTTTTCGCTGGAGTGAACGTTCTGGAAGATTCACACACGATGGCTTGATTCCTCGCAACTTTAGCCCCTGTGGAATTTGCGTTGATGGTCTACAGTCCGGCAGCGTTGAGCGCGGCACAGCGCAGCTTTTCTCCTATCCCGAACGATATTTTACCTATCTTCAAGATCCGAACGTTCCGATCGTTGAAGTATTACTGTTGCCTTTAATTGCGGACGATCGCGCGATCGGTGCAATCTGGATTATGTCGCACGACGAGCAGCGGCAGTTTGATGCAGAAGATGTGCGTGTCATGACCAGTTTGGCAGACTTTACCGCTGCTGCCTTACTGTTAAACCAGAGACAAACCGGAGAACTGCTAGCTGTCAACGCGGCTCTAGAAGCAAAAATTGCAGAGCATCAGCAAACAGAAGCACAATTAAGCGAAACGCAAAAACGGCTTGAATTATCCTTAACTGGCGCAAATTTGGGAACCTGGACCTATCGCGTTAGCACCGATGAGTTTTGGGCAGACGATCGCGCCAAGCAAATGCATGGACACGAACCCCACGAAGTACATACCTTTGAAGAAGCCGGAGTCCATATTCACCCGGAAGACCGCGATCGCGCTCAAGCAGCCTTTGCCCAAGTCATCCAAAACCGCTCTAAACTGCAAATAGAATGCCGTGTCATTTGGCGCGATCGCAGCGTTCACTGGATTGCGTCCTATGCCGAATTCGTTCCAGGAAACAATCAAGACGACGGCATGTTTTACGGGATTGTCCAGGACATCACCGAGGCGAAGCGCGAGGAAGCCGAACGCGCCCAAGCAGAAGCTGCCCTGCGCCAGAGTGAGGCGAGACTGGCGTTAGAACTGGCGGATGCTAAACAGTTGCAGTTCATCAGCAGCCAGTTGGTTCAGGAGGAAAATATTGATGCCCTGTATGAGCAGATTTTGGATGCGGCGATCGCCATCATGCGCTCAGAGATGGGGAGTATGCAAATGCTGCATCCTAACAGAAACGAACTCCATCTCCTGACCTGGAAAGGCTTTGACCGGGCATCGGCAGCATTTTGGCAGGTGGTGCAGGTTGAGTCGGAGACGACCTGCGGCATCGCTTTGAATCGGGGTGAGCGGGCGATCGTTGCCGATATCGAAACCCACGAGTTTATCCCTGGCAGTGAGGATCTCGAGGCTTTTCGCCGTTCAGGAATCAGAGCAGTGCAGTCCACCCCATTGATCTCCCGCACGGGTCGGGTAGTCGGCATGATTTCTAATCACTGGCGTGAACCGCATCAGCCCTCCGAACGGGAGCTAAATCTGCTCGATGTGCTGGCACGACAGGCTGCCGATTTGATTGAGCAGCGGCAAGCCCAAGTTGCCTTGCGCGAGAACGAATCACATTTCCGCACATTCGTCAACGCCAGCTCGGAGAGTGTGTATAAAATGAGCGCAGATTGGAGCGTGATGCACAACCTGGAAGGCAAGCAGTTTATCGCCAGCACCACCACTCCGAATAGCACCTGGCTTGATGAATATATTCCCGAAGATGAACAGCCGCAGGTGTGGGCTGCCATTGAGTCAGCCATCCAAACCAAAAGCAATTTTGAATTAGAACA
Organism: Microseira sp. BLCC-F43; assembly: GCF_041929235.1. Classification (NCBI taxonomy): domain Bacteria; kingdom Bacillati; phylum Cyanobacteriota; class Cyanophyceae; order Aerosakkonematales; family Aerosakkonemataceae; genus Microseira; species Microseira sp. BLCC-F43. Next base: position 31,385 of record NZ_JBHFNP010000073.1, on the reverse strand, counting down.
CCGCGTTTTTCGAGAAGACGGCACGATCGGCTGGACGTTCTCCCGTGCTATTCCGTTGCTGAATCAGCAGGGTGAGATTATTGAATGGTTCGGAGCAGCCAGTGATATCAGCGATCGCAAGCAAACGGAAGCCGCATTGCGTGAATCAGAAGAGAAATATCGATCGCTGTTTGAGTCGATGGATGAGGGTTATATTCTCGTTGACGCGATCTTTGACGAGAACGACCAACCAATCAACCTCCTCTATCTAGAAGCAAATCCGGCGGCGGTGAAAATGATGGGAACCGAACTCGTCGGACGACGAGTCCTGGAGATTGACCCCAACTTTGAATCGCGTTGGTTTGAAACCTTTGGCAGAGTGGCGAAAACGGGCATCGGTGAACGCCACGAGTTTTACACCGCACCGCTTGATATTTGGTATAGCTTCTACGTTTTCAAAGTGGGTGAGCCAAACGAGACGCGAGTTGCTGCTATTTATCAGGACGTAAGCGATCGCAAACGGCACGATGCAAATCTCGCCTTTTTAGCCGAAGTCAGCCAAGACCTTGCGCGTCTGACAAACATCGACGAGACGATGAATGCGCTGGGCGAAAAAATCGGCAGACATTTCGACCTGTCGGCATGCGCCTTTGCCGAACTTTATGGGTCGGCTGGAATTGCAGTCATCGACTACAACTGGCATCGCAGCGACGTGCCGAGCCTGCGTGGCACGTATCGCATGCAAGAGTTTTTAACACCCGAAGTTATGAAACTTTGTCTCGCAGGAGTTGATATCGTCATCCGCGACGTGTTCGACGACCCCCTGACCGATGGCGAGCAGTTTGCGACTCTGAATATCGGCTCTTTCCTCAGCATACCGCTTATCCGCAATGGCGAGTGGCAATTCCTGCTCGTCATCTATCGTAGCGAACCCCATGACTGGCGCGACGACGAAATTGAACTGACCCGCGAACTCGCCAACCGCATCTGGACGCGGCTTGAACGCGCCCGCGCCGAAGTAGGGCTGCGCGAATCAGAAGAAAAATATCGACTGCTGTTCAATTCGATCGATGAAGGCTACGCGCTGTGCGAAGTGATGTATGACGAGAATGAAAGACCCGTTGATGTGCGGTATCTGGAAGTCAATCCCGCATTCGAGCAATTGAGCGGATTGGAAAATGTGGCAGGCAAAACGGTAGTCGAACTCCTTCCTGGCATTGAATCTTTCTGGATTGAAACGAGCGACAGAGTGGCTCAGACTGGCGTTGCCACCCGCATTGAAGAGTATGCCGAAGGCTTAAACCGTTGGTTGGACGTTTACTTTTCGCGGGTCGGGGGTGAGGGCAGTCGCCAAATTGCCGTTGTGTTTAATGACATCACTGATCGCAAGCGCACAGAAGCACAATTGCGCCGCGCTGCCGAACTCGATGCCTTCCGGGTGAAGTTATCGGATGCACTGCGATCGCTCTCTGACCCCGTTCAAATTCAGGCCCAAGCGTGCCGTCTGCTGGGCGAGCATTTGAACGTTGACCGCGCCTACTATGTCGAAAACAATGAAGCAGAGGGTTACACGCGCGTCAATCAAAATTATTTGCGCGGTGACTCGCCCTCGCTCGTTGGCGTTTATCGGTTAGCGGATTACGACTGGACTCTGCCGTTCCTTCGCAGAGGCGAACCTCTCATCGTCGCGGATGCCCAAACCTCGGACATCATTCCCGAAGCCGACCGTGAGATGATGGTAGCTGTCAAAATTGCCGCGCATATCACCTCACCGCTGATCAAAGCAGGCACGTTGGTAGGCTCGCTCTGCGTCACTGAATCTGTACCGCGCCAGTGGTCAGCGGCGGAAGTTGAACTGGTGCGCGAAACTGCCGAACGCATCTGGGCAACCATCATCCGCGCTCGTGCCGAAACAGAATTGCGCGAATCAGAAATTCAACGGATTCAAGAACAATCCGCCCGCGAAGAAGAACGCCAACGCGCCGAAACACTGGCAGAACTCGATCGCGCCAAAACCACTTTCTTCAGCAACGTTTCGCACGAGTTTCGCACACCTTTGACGCTGTTACTTGCACCCCTGCAAGATGCCTTGAGCGATCGCACTCTTCCCATCGCTCATCGAGAACGCCTAAAACTGGCTCATCGTAATAGTCTACGCCTGCTGAAATTAGTCAATACGCTTCTGGACTTCTCGCGCATCGAAGCCGGACGAATTGAAGCCATTTATGAACCGACTGATTTAGCGCAATTTACGACAGAGCTAGCGAGTGTATTCCGTTCTACGATCGAACAGGCAGGGCTGCGGCTGATTGTCGATTGTCCGCCGTTACCTCAAGCGGTGTATGTCGATCGCGAGATGTGGGAAAAGATTGTTCTTAACTTGCTCTCCAACGCCTTTAAGTTCACGTTTGAGGGCGAAATTACCGTCAGGCTGTATATTGCCGATGGCGATATGGCTAACGCCACGCTTGGCGATCGCGTTATCCTCCAAATTCAAGATACGGGTACGGGGATTGCACCCGAACACCTGCCCCATCTGTTTGAGCGATTCTATCAAGTACGAGGAGTACAGGCACGAACCCATGAAGGGTCGGGTATTGGTCTAGCCCTGGTACACGAACTGATTCGACTGCATGGTGGAACCATTGATGTGAGTAGCACCGTAGGAGAGGGGAGTTGTTTTGCGATCGCCCTTCCTTTCGGGACAGAACACCTACCGAACGATCGCCTACGACTCGTCGTAGGCGATCGTATCATAGCAACACCTACCCTAGCATCAACCGCACTCAGCGCCGCCCCTTATGTTGAAGAGGCACAGCGCTGGATACCCCAAGAGGCAGGGGAGCAGGGGAGCAGGGGAGCAGGGGAGCAGGGGAGCAGGGGAGCAGGGGAGCAGGGGAGCAGGGGAGCAGGGGAGCAGGGGAGCAGGGGAGCAGGGGAGAGTGTAGATACTCGTTTATCTGGCTTAGATACTCGTTTATCTGGCTTAGATACTCGTTTATCTGGCTTAGATACTCGTTTATCTGGCTCAAATATTCGTCCGTTAAGCTCAGAGACTTGTTCATCTAGCTCAGAGACTTGTTCATCTGTTTCAGAGACTCGTTCATTAAGCTCAGAATCTCAAACTACTCCCCCAGCTCACCAGCTCACCAGCTCACCAGCTCACCCAGCTCCCCCAGCTCGCATTCTCCTAGTCGATGACAACGCCGACATCCGAGATTACTTGAGGCGGATATTGAGCGATCGCTTTCAAGTGGAAGCGGTTGCAGATGGTGCAGCGGCGCTAGCTGCGGCTACTGAGCGCGTGCCAGATCTCGTACTTACTGATGTGATGATGCCAGGACTAGACGGCTTTGAGTTGCTAAAAGCATTGCGCGCCGACCCACGCACCAGAGAGGTTCCCATTATCCTGCTTTCTGCCCGTGCCGGAGAAGAGTCTGTGATTGAAGGGTTGAAGGCGGGGGCAGACGACTACCTAATCAAACCCTTTTCGGCTCAAGAACTGGTGTCCCGCGTCAATGGTCATCTCCAGATGGCACAACTGCGCTCTGAAGCACTGCATCAGGAAAGAACGATCAATCGCCAGAAGGACGAGTTGCTGTCAACCGTTTCCCACGAACTGAATACACCCTTGGTCGCTATTCTCGGTTGGACGCGGTTACTGCGTGCCAATCCGTCGAATCAATCGATGTTGATCAAATCCCTGGAGACGATTGAGCGCAATGCCATGTTGCAAGCCAAACTGATCCAGGACTTGCTGGATATTTCCCGCATTACCGCAGGTAAACTGCGCTTGAGTCTTGCGCCTGTGGAACTGGAATCGGCGATCGAAATGGCGATCGCAACCGTAACTCAAACCGCCCAAGCAAAAGGAATAAACCTAAACTGGCGTCAAACCACAGGAAGAGGACGCGGTGAAGGGGAGACGCGGCGAGGCGGAGAGGAACCTGTGTCTGCCGAGAGGAGCGAATCGTCTGGTGTCCCCGACTTGAGTCGCAAAGAAGAAGAAAATTCTTCTTTGTTGGAATCCCCTAGCTCCTATCATGGAGTGTCCCCGCGTCCCCGTGTCTCCGACTCTCCGCGTCCTCTTAAAACTGATTCTATTGTTGTAATGGGCGATCGCGATCGCATTCAACAAGTCCTCTGCAATCTCCTGACCAATGCAATTAAATTTACCCCAGAAGGAGGCAGCGTCACGGTTGAATTGTCAATAATTAAAGGTGAAAAGCCCTCTGATAATTCTGACGCTGAAATTCGTGTCATGGACACAGGCATTGGTATCTCTGCTGAGTTTCTGCCCCATGTCTTCGATCGCTTCCGTCAAGCTGAACAATCAGGTTCAACCAAGGGATTGGGACTAGGGTTAGCGATCGCTCGTCACCTGGTTGAACTCCACAACGGTACGATTGGTGCCCAAAGTGCTGGAGTTGGGCAAGGAGCTACCTTTATGGTTAGGCTACCGCTGCTTGACAAGATTGAAACTCAGTCGGGACTTACGCAGAGACTCTAGATGTAGATGTAGGGTGCGTAAGCGTTGCGTAACGCACCAGCAACACCATATATGCTGTTGCTGCGTAAATCCTGTCAGTAATCAATGCTCAGCAAAGGCTTGAATACAACAGTTAAATAATAAAACTTGTGATGAATCAGCCTGAAGCCAACCCAGAATTTGAAGCACTATTAGACTACCTCAATCGCAGTCGAGGTTGCGACTTGACAGGCTATAAACGCTCTACTTTGATGCGCCGTTTTCGCCAGCGGATGCAGAATATCAAAATAGATAACTATCAGAGCTACTTACAGTATTTGCAATATCATCCTCAAGAGTATCTTGACCTGTTAAACGAAGTTCTAATCAACGTCACCAGTTTTTTCCGCGATCGCGAAGCTTGGGGTTATCTAGCCGCCGAGATCCTTCCCAAAATCCTTGCCAGCAAGCAACCCGATGAACTGATTCGAGTCTGGAGTGCCGGGTGTGCCGCCGGACAAGAAATCTATAGCCTTCTGATCTTACTAGCAGAAGCACTAGGCATCGAATCCTGCCTAAAACGAGTTCAGTGCTTTGCAACTGATGCAGATGAAGCCGCGCTGCAACAGGCACGAAGAGGCACTTACAGCGATCTAGAAATCGCAAGCATCCCTCCCAATCTATTGGAAAAATACTTTGAACAAACCGAACAAGGCTATGTCTTTCACCCAAAACTTCATAGCACAATCATCTTCGGTCATCATGACCTGACCCAGGATGCTCCCATGTCTAAAATTGATTTACTAGCGTGCCGCAATGTGCTGATGTATTTCAACCCAGAAACTCAAGCATCGATCCTGGTGCGCTTTCACTTTGCACTCAAAAACACAGGCTTCCTCTTCCTGGGTAAGTCAGAAACATTGATTAATCGCAGGCAAATTTTTACACCGATCAATTTCCAGCACCGAGTTTATGCCAAGTCGCTCAAGCTAGAACTCGAGGATCATCTATCCATCAACCCCAAATCTAGTAAAAACCAGGAAATCGCTCCCGCAACAACCCAAAGCTACTTCTGGCAAACCGCATTTGAAACTAGCCCAGTTGCCCAGTTAGCAGTAAATCTCAACGGTTACTTGCTTGGTGCAAACGAGCAGGCAAATCGGTTATTTGGATTAACCCTTGACGATTGGAACCGTCCCTTTGAAGAACTTGAACCTGGAAAGCTACTATGCTCCTACACTTCAATGACAAAGTTATACCGCAATCATCGTCTGGTGACTTTGAAGAATATCGAGTGGAACGCTTCACAAAGCATCAGGTATTTCGATATTGCGATCGCACCTGTTTTTAACTCTAAAAAACAATTGCTAGGCATTGTATTGACATTCCTCGATCAAACTGCATGCAAACGGCTAGCTGCAAAAGTCGATTTAACTAATTCCGAATTAGCCAAACTTTCTGAAACACTTCAAGCAACAGAATCTAAACTAGACAACATTCAGATGGAACTAGAGTCTGCTCATCAAGAAATCCAACTTCTTGCCCAAAACACACACCATTGATATCATGTTTGTTTGATTACCTATAGTTAGGACTGACGCGGGGATACGGGGACGCGGCGACGCGGAGATTTTTATAGCGGATTGCAAGCTCGTCTAGGGAAAGCGAAATCGCGCGAGTTTGTCAAGCGCGCCCCCTTAAGGGTGCGCGCTTGACAAACACAGGTGTACCTCATACGGCTGCAATCCGCTGTAATTAAGGGTGAAAAGTCGGACATCAATAGCATCTAACCCAGGGGGTAAAAAGTCAACTTCCGCTAATAAAACGGGCAAAATTCGCTCGACTACACCACTATTACCCGATGCAGCAGTAAGATAGGGTATTTCATGAATGGGATGGTCGGAAATAGAGGTAATTTGCACGCGAGTTGGTATCCTAGTTCAACCAGCTTTTTATACTACACGTAATACACAAGCGACTAGGGTTGGGCTTTCTGACTCGCTTCCCGGTAGAAGATTATCTACTTCTTCCTACTTCTTTCTACTTCTTCCTACTTCTTTCTTCCTGTTCTAATTCGCTACCCTTGAATCGCTCTTGCGCATCCGCAATGCTGAGGGAACGCTACCGCGTCTTCGTGGTTTAATTCTTCACCCAGGAAAGGAGTAACTGAGAGTTTTACTTCCATACGAAAAAGCGCCTGGGAGTCTTGCCGTGTTTCGACCCCAAGCGCTTTTTCACCAAAACTTGCTCCTCACACACCTCAAACAATATCAGTTGTTTAATCGCAGCAGATCTGAAGTGAGTGACACTTTCTCAACTGTAACATCTTGCTTGCGACATATTTCGTAAAGGAGAGTTGAAATTTCTTCACATATATCCCCGCAACTCACCGATTAAGGAGGTTGAGGGGATATTTTGCTAATGCAAAAAGTGACGAATTTCTGTAAAAATCATCACTAATCCTAGCTCATTCGCAGCTTTAATCGAATCTTGATCGCGCATACTGCCACCGGGTTGGACGAGCGCAATAATTCCGGCGGCGGCGGCGGTTCTTACCGAGTCGTCGAAGGGGAAGAAACCATCACTGGCGAGGAAAGCACCTTGTGCTTTTTCCCCAGCTTGTTCCAGGGCAATTTTTGCCGAACCGACGCGATTCATTTGACCCGCACCCACACCGATGGTAGTGCGATCGCGCGTTACTACAATCGCATTTGATTTTACATGCTTGCAGACTTTCCAAGCAAATAGCAATTCTGCTAATTGTTCTGGCGTCGGTTGTTTTTCCGTCACCACTTGCCACTTGCTGGTATCTTCTACCACATCATCGGATGCTTGTACTAGGAAACCGCCTGCAATTACTTTCACCGTTTCTTTTGGCCCGCCGCTCAAATCTGGCAAAATTAATACGCGCAAGTTAGATTTTTTCGCCAGAATTTCTTGCGCTTGGGTTTCGCATCCCGGTGCGACGATGCACTCTAAAAATGTTTTACTTAATTCCTTTGCTGTGGGTGCATCGATCGGTTTATTTAACGCCACAATACCGCCAAACGCGGAAACCGAATCGGCATTAAAAGCTTTTTGGTAAGCTTCCAATAAACTATTTCCTTCTGCCGTGCCGCAGGGATTGGTATGTTTAATAATCGTAGCGGCTGGTGTATCGGTAAATTCGGCAATAATGCGGCGCGCTGCTTCTAAATCGACTAAGTTGTTGTAGCTTAGTTCTTTCCCTTGGAGTTTAGTCGCTGCACTCCACCCGCTTTGAGTGGTTCCAGTTTGATACCAGGCGGCATTTTGATGGGGATTTTCGCCGTAGCGGAGTGATTGTAAGGGAAAGCCAGAAAGGGTAAATTGGGTTGGTTGCCCGGATTGGTTGCCCAGGTAGGATGCGATCGCGGCATCATAAGCGGCAGTATGACAAAATGCTTCGTAAGCGCAAGCTTGGCGAAACTCTAAAGATACTTCTCCCTGTGAATCGCGCAATTGTTGCAAATAGGCGTCATACTGCGCCGGATTGCACAAAACCGTTAGATGGGCGAAATTTTTAGCCGATGCCCGAATCATAGCAGGACCGCCAATGTCAATTTGTTCGATTGCCTCTGGTAGGGTAACGTTTTCTTTAGCGATCGTTTGCTCAAACGGATACAAATTCACCACGACTAAATCAATCGGGCGAATTTGATGAGTTTCTAAATCTACGATATCTTGGGGTAAATCTCGCCGTGCCAAAATCCCGCCGTGAATGCGGGGATGCAGCGTTTTGACTCGACCTCCCAAAATCTCAGGAAAACCCGTGTAATCCGATACCTTAGTCACAGGTAACCCAGCTGTTTTCAGCGCCGAAGCAGTTCCACCACTGCTGATCAGATCGAACTTAAATTCTTCCACCAAACTGCGGGCGAAATCGATTAATCCTGTTTTGTCAGATGTACTCAGCAGTGCCAGACGTACCATTGTTCAATTCTCAATTTGTAGTGCGGATTATGTTCTTCAGCGAAGTACCCACTACTGATGCTGTGCATACAGCCAGGGCTTTCTGTCTCATTCGCCGTTGCTCTGTTGGGAACACCGCAAAGGTGTTCTTCACCCAAGACGAGCCGAGCCAGACGCTGTGTCTAACTCGTATATTGATTACCCTAGCAGATTAAACAGGACATCCCAAGCTACTTCAGCTTTTTCTAACACCAATCACCTGTCACATTCTTGTCATCGTGAGATTGTAGATTGCCGTTAGCGAATTAGGAGCGATCGCCAATGGTAGTCAACATCAGAGATCTACAAGTCAAAGATGACTTCATCGTCTCAATTTCTGGGACAGTCGCCAGCATTCGCGAAGATGAGTTTATCTTAAGCGATCGCACGGGTCAAATTTTAGTTGATGCTGCTCCTGGAAAAGGGCAAATTTTCGGCTTAAATGTAGGCGAACAAGTCACGGTGGTCGGCGATCTAGATGACGCAGATTTTGATGCCATTAGCATTACTCGTGCTGATGGTTCAATTGTCTCAGTTCAAGCCGGAACCAAAGGTGGCGGTTTCTCTGGTGGTGGCAAAGGTGGTAAAGCTGATTTTGGCGGTGGTTTGGCTGCGGGGATCGATCCTTTAATTGGTTCCAGCGGTAACGATTTTATTTCTGGAGGCCAAAATCAAGATAATTTAGTTGGTGGAGATGGTAACGATACCTTGAGTGGAGGTTTGGGTGTAGATACTTTAACAGGAGGTGCTGGCAACGATTTATTTATACTCAGGCGGGATGACGCTGGCAGTAATTTTACTAATGTAGATACGATCGCAGATTTTACCCCAGGCGATCGCATTGGCTTCACAGGTGGAGTCTCTCTAGCAAACTTGAATCTCCAACCCTTTAGTAATTCTGGGCAAAATGGTACTTTAATTCAAGTTGCTTCTACAGGTGAAGTTCTCGGTTACGTGGCGAATGTAGCCCCAACAAACCTCAGCGGTGCTTTGATCGGTTTGTAGCCAATTTAAACAGAACTTATTCAGGTGTGGGGTTTTAAGCATGAGGATTTTATTCGTTGAAGACGATCCAGAACAATTAGAACCCTTACATGCCCTCTTATCTCGATCTGGACATATCGTAGATGGAGTGCAAGATGGAGACACAGCCCAATGGTTAATCGCAGAAAAAGACTACGATTTGATTATTTTGGACTGGATGTTACCAGGAAAAAGCGGGATTGAGTTGTGTAAGCAGTATCGTCAAGTTGGGAAAACAGCCCCGATTTTAATCCTCACTGCTAAAGACACCACACCTGATAAAGTTCTAGGATTAGATGCAGGGGCAGATGATTATTTAGTCAAACCTGTGGATGCAATCGAACTACTGGCAAGAGTGAGGGCATTGGGTAGGCGATCGCCTCTTTGGCAAGGTGATACCCTAAAACTAGCTGACTTGTGTTTGCATTTAGATGCAATGACAATTCAACGAGGAACGAAAACTGCAAAACTCAGCAGTCGTGAATTTCAACTATTAGAATACATGCTGCGCCATCCCCGCCAAGTTTTCACCCGCGAACAAATTGAGTTGGCTCTTTGGGAATGGGGAAACGAACCGGAAAGTAATGCCGTAGCAACGTTAGTTAAACGTCTGCGTCAGCGACTTAAAGAGGTACAATGTCAAGATTGGATCGAAACCGTCTACGGTGTTGGTTACCGTTTAACAGCGATGACCAGCGAGCAATTTTATTAATCCAGTTGCCAATGCTTAGAAATCTATACTCTAGCTGGAAAAAGATACCTGTACGCATTCGAGGAACAATTATTATTTCCATCCCCATTGGTTATTTATTCACCTCCCTCATTGCTTTTGCTTGGTTAAAAGCCAGTTTAGTTGAGGATGAAGCTTGGGTACAACACACGCAAAAAGTTCGCTTGGAAACCAAACGCTTGCTTACAGCTTTAGTCGATGCAGAAACCGGAGTGCGAGGCTATGGATTGACGCGACGAGATGCATTTTTAACTCCATATAATCAAGCCCGCGCCGTAATTCCCGATTCCCTGACAAAACTCAAAAATTTAGTACAAGACAATCTCCAGCAAACGCAACGGCTTGAAGAAATTCGCGGTTTGGTTAACGAAAATCTAGAAATATTGCAACATAAATTGACGTTACAACAAGAACTTAAAAAACTGAAGGGGCGAGAAGAATTAGTAGTTTCTACGATTGTTCTTTATGATTGGCTAGAAGAAGGAAAAGCCGCAATGGATGCTACTCGCGCCAAAATTGACCAGTTTGCCACGGAGGAAGAACGGCTCTTAAATGAGCGCAAGCAGCATCAGGAATTATATCGACAAATTACTTGGAGTTCAATTTGTTTATCGGCAATTATAGGGACAATTGGTGGTTTGCTGGCGTTTCACTTATTTTATCAATTAGAAATAGAATTAAACGAACGAGAATCTAGTTTGCGTCAATCTAATCAGCAGTTGCAACGATTTACCGCCAATGCTTCCCACGAATTACGCGCCCCTTTAGCCGCAATTCTCAGCAATGCTCAACTAGGATTAATGCTGCTAGAAGAGGAACCGGCTGAAGCCAAACAGCGATTAGAAAAAATTGTAGGGCTGACTAAATCGATCGGTAACCTAGTCAATGAATTATTATTTTTAGCCCGTCATGAAGGCTTAATTGCTCCCGAATCTATCAAGCTAATTGATTTGGGAAGTTTGCTCAACGATTTAACCCCGGACTGGCAAAATCAGGCAGAATCGCAAAATATTGCCTTTAAAACTCAATTGCCAATCGAGTCGATAATTGTTAAAGCTGATGCCGATTTATTGCGGCTGGCTGTGGTAAATTTACTCAGCAATGCTTGCCGATATACGAATGCGGGTGGAAAAGTTTGGTTGCGGCTGCTCAAAAAAAGCGATCGCGCAATTGTTCAAGTCGAAGATACTGGCATTGGTATCCCTCCCGAAGCTCTTGCCCATATCTTTGAACGGTTTTACCGCGTAGATCAAACGCGACGAAAAGTCCAGGGTGGATTTGGATTGGGATTGGCGATCGCTCAACAAATTATTCAAGCCCATAACGGAGAAATAACTGTTAGCAGTAAGCTTGGTGTTGGCTCTATTTTCCAATTATCTCTACCCTTAGAAATCGCCAATTATCAGACAGCCGTTGTGCCTGTAAATGGGAAATCGAAATAATTTTGTCATTTTGTAGTCATAATTTATTGTTAACCTATAATTAACCATTGATTTAACTGCTGTACTAAAATGAAAAGAAGAATTTTACCGATACTAACAATGGCTTTGCTAGTAACGGCAATTCCAGAAGCGATCGCGCAAATACGGATTCGAGATTTGCAGAGAAATTCCGGTACAACCGTATCTGGAATTGTCAGACGAATCGTTGGTAATGAATTTATTCTCGATGATGGTACAGGACAAATTATTGTAGATGCTGGGCCGCGTTGGTATCGCCAAATTAATTTATCTGAAGGCGAACGAGTCACGGTTGTGGGTGAATATGATGATTATGATTTTGATGCTTATCGGATTACTAGATCCAATGGTCAAATAATTCAAATCCGCAATCCAGAAGGCCCTCCCCCTTGGGCAGGCGATCGCGGTCGTCGCAATAGAAATTAGGCTAAAATTCGCTATAATTCGCTAGGGTAGCATCTCTATGCTACCCTACTATAATGGGAAAAATGCTCCTTCTATGTCACAATCTCACACAACTATGACTGCAAACCTACAACGCTAATACACTCCAGAAAAATACCTCGAACTAGAGGAAGCTGCCGACTATAAAGAATTCAATGGAGAAATCATTCCTATTGCAGGTGCATCAAGAAATAATCATAGTAAATATTAAGCATCTGTATTTATATTTATTGGTGCGTTACACTGCTTTAACGCACCCTACAGGAAAAGCTGTATCTACACAGTCGGGTGAGTCAGCGACCACATATACATCAGCATATATGTATCCATGTTAGTGATACATTATGAAAGAAAAATCAATTAGAATTCGGCTATCTCAAAGGCAACGGTTACACAGTTAGTTGAAGATTGGATTGATCGACTACCAGCGAAAGAGATTGGGGATTCGTCATCGACCCCTATCTCCGATCAACCTGACGGTTGATATTGGTCAGAGGTCAATTCCTCATTCCCCGGCAATTCATCACGCTGCTAACCAACGGTCAACCAGGGAACTTCTGGTCGCAATTAGTGAAAATCCCGCCCTCGGGGACGGGGAGTCAACCTTTATCGCTAGAATCGGGTTGAGAAACACCTATCAGCGTGGGGTCGAAAGGCTCGTCGCTACCCTTTTTAGATATTTTTCTCAATTGCCGCGATTGCAGGTCAAAATTTAGATTAGCCAGGGTTTGAGCTTCCTTTTCCATCATAGGGGAGTTGGGAGCGCACAAAACTCGTCTGCGCGCATCTTTTAACAATTGACTGGCAGCTTCATAATTGCCGTGGGCGATTTGTTGCATCGCTTCTTTTTTAGCCCTTGCTGCCATCATCAGCGTCACCCGTTGCTGAACTTGTGGATGAGGCAGAAATTCCTCTAGCTGATTTGAGGACATCACGGGTAAATGTAGTGCTTTGAAGATTTTTTGCTGCATATCCTGTTGCGGATCCATCCAACCCAAACGGAAGTAGCACAGATCTGCCGCCTGTTCGATCGGTGGAACGTGGAGTCGCACCACGACTTCCAGCGCGTTGCCCATGACTAAATTCGGCAATTGGAACTGCCCCCGACTATCGCAAGTCAAATCGCTTAGCACGTCTTCCAGTTCTACTGACGCTTGAGGGTTAACCGCAAGCGTCACTGTATGTCCAATCGTTGCGATCAAATCTTGCAGTTCGGTGCGGAAGATGGTTGGTAGTTTTTGCGACGATGCAATGTAGTAATATTGCCCACCTCCCTGGCGAGCCATCACCATCAGCAGATTTTCGTAATAAGCGTTACCGACGCCCATCGTCGTGGTGCTAACGCCTCGTTGTGCCAGATCGTATACATCTGTGCCGATTACTTGATTATTCCGCTCGCCCACCCCTGCTAGTCCGTCCGAAAGCAGAATCACCCGATTTAAATGTTCCGGATTGAGATGCTTCACCACTTGCATCGCACCTGCCAACCAACCTGCATGGAGAGCGCTGCCGCATCCAGGCTCAATTTGCTGGATTTGATAGATAATATTGGCTTTATCCTCTGCTTGCGTACTATTTACCAAAGTGTGGATCGCGCGATCAAACGTGATTACGCTGATCCGGTCGTTGGGTCGAAGTTGCTGCACGGCATAGCAAGCTGCTTGGCGAACCAAATCGATTTTCTGCCCTTTCATCGAACCGGAGCGGTCAATCACCAAACTTAAATTGAGCGCTGGTCTTTTGAGCTTCAATTCTATTGCTGGCGGGATGATTCTCACCAGAACGTCCAGGGTGGAGGGTCGGTCTGAACTGACTGCAGCACGTAAGGGTAGTAATTCGATTTGGGGTTTAGGCTCTTCCATCCCGACGATCTCCTTGGGGTGGCGCTTGAGAGGAGCGATTGTTGCTTTCATGGCAGCGCTGTGAACTACATTTTTTCCCTACATACTAGGGTAATTTATCTCCTAATGATATATTGAAATGCGAGTTTTCACGGATTCTTCATAACTCTATCCCTGTCCTTAACAGAACCTTATAATACAGAATTTAAGTTTAGATCTGGTTTGTCAAGAACAGGTTAAGTCAAGCGAAACCGGGTTTCTGTTGCCATAGAAACTTATACCATTTTCCTTTGTTGACGCTACCTCTAAATTTCTCTTTTTGCTTTTTTTGTTTTCCTCTCCCCCAGTATATATAGGAGCGCTAAGGGAAACTGGTATTACTTTTCTCTCCAATTTGACCCAAAACATTGATTTGACTAACATCGTGTTACCCATCAGTTGTAGAATAGAGACGATTTGAGTCGTCCCAGTCTCTCCAACGCCCACCGGACATGGCGCTTCAGTTGAGATAATCATCATCAAAACGCCCACCGGACATGGGTGTCTTCCCCCTCACCCCCTGACACCTCTGTTTGTGATTCCTGTTCCAAACAATAACTATTAGGGAAAGAATATGAACCGATCTGAATGACTGAGGGTGAGGCTTTGACTGATGTATAGCATTCAGTAGCACTAGATCAGCCGCAGATAGGGGTTGAACCAGTTTAACGTCGGTGTGCGTTGGCGCAGCTAGCCCTTGGCAGATCGCGGCAGCAACGCTGGCGCGGATGCGCTATGCCAGCCGCAGGCATATCGCTCATACAAGTTTAAAATCGAATGGGTATGCATTTATCCGATCAAGGAGCAACTTTGGAGTCTCTCAGCACAATTACCATTCCCCCCACAACCGGACAACCACCAACGGGAACCATTGTCTGTTTGCACGGCTATGGAGCCAACGCCCAAGATTTGGCCTCCTTAGCACCCTATTTAAAGTTATACGATTACCAGTTCATTTTTCCCGATGCCCCCTTTCCTCACCCGCAAGTGCCAGGGGGAAAGGCATGGTACAGCTTTGAGAATAATGATGGTTTAACCGAAAGTCAGCAAATTCTGACTGACTGGATTTCTTCTTTAGAAAAAAATACTGGAGTGCCTTTGTCGCGCACAATTCTAAGTGGATTTTCCCAGGGGGGTGCAATGACTCTTGATGTGGGGTTGAAATTTCCTTTAGCAGGTTTGGTGAGTCTGAGCGGTTATTTGCATAGTGGTGCTGGTGAAACAAAGATGGATTCGTTTCCTCCTGTATTAATCGTGCATGGCGAACAAGATATGGTAGTCCCGGTGAATGCGGCTCAAAACGCAAGAACGACTTTAACCAATTTGGGGGTAGCTGTGGAATATCAAGAATTTGACATGGGGCATGAAGTTACCTTAGAGGTTTTAAATTTAATGCGAAGTTTTGTATTGCAAGTGATGTCTTGAGAATCGCCAGCTTAAAGCCACGGGGATGATGGAACGAAGGTATTTTTTAATTCACGGGATGAAGTGGGTAGTATAGTAAGAATGAATGCGGGAGACAAATCCCGCTCGCAAGAGGTGCCGGGGATGAAAAAAGCAAGCATTTCTAACCGCGATATTGCGGCGATGAGCGTAGCAGATGTAGCCGAGTTGGCTGCAAGGCTAGAGCGAGATGAATATAAGAGTGCGTTTGAAGGGTTGGAAGATTGGCATTTGCTGCGAGCGATCGCTTTTCAGCGTCCAGAGTTAGTCGAGCCATATATCCACCTACTCGATCTCGAACCCTACGATGAAGCGTAACCGATTTTAGAATGACTAATGGCTAATGGCTAATTGTTTATAGAAAAAACCAATTAGTAATTAGCAATTAGCAATTAGCAATTACCAATTACCGATGACAATCCCAAAATCCAGGCGGGTTTTAATTGGTATAGGCGGTGGTATTGCCGCCTATAAAGTCTGTGAAGTGGTTTCAGCACTGGCAAAATCTGGCATCGAAGTGCGAGCCATTTTAACCGATGCTGCTTGTGAATTTATCACGCCCTTAACGGTAACCACTCTTTGCCGCCATCCCGCATACAGAGATAAAGATTTTTGGCAACCTAAACACGGGCGTCCATTACATATTGAATTGGGAGAATGGGCAGAAGTTTTGGCGATCGCTCCCTTAACAGCGAATACTTTAGCAAAACTCGCCCACGGTTTTGCTGATAATTTACTAACTAATACAGTACTCGCTTCTACCTGTCCAATTTTACTAGCACCGGCAATGAATACTGATATGTGGGAACAGGCGGCGGTGCAGCGGAATTGGCAGCAAATTCAACAGGATACCCGGTATCATAGTGTAGGGCCAGGAGCGGGGATATTGGCTTGCGATCGCATCGGGAAAGGACGCATGGCAGAACCCCCAGAAATATTAACCCACATTCAATCTTTATTGCACACAAAAGGCCAGCGAGACTTATCTGGAAAGCAAGTATTAATCAGTGCGGGAGGAACGCGGGAACATCTAGACCCGGTGCGCTTTATTGGCAACCCCTCCACGGGTAAAATGGGAATTGCTCTAGCACAGGCAGCCGTTCACCGAGGAGCGCATGTAACCTTGGTACACGGCCCGATGGACGCGAAATTAGTGGAATCGGTGGGGGATATTAGAGCGATCGCGATCGCCAGTGCTGCCGAAATGCATCAAGCAATGCTAGAACATTTTTCCCAAGCCGATTTAACTATCATGTCGGCGGCGGTAGCTGATGTTAAACCAGCCAATTATAGTCATGAAAAATTACCAAAAAAATCCCTTCCGACTGCCTTACCTTTAGAACAAGTACCGGATATTTTAGCAGAATTAGGACATTTAAAACAACCCCATCAACGCTTAATTGGATTTGCCGCCCAAACCGGAGATATTGTGACGCCAGCCTGGGAAAAAATGCGGCGAAAAAAAGTCGATGCAATAGTTGCCAATCCGATTGATAAATCCGATAGTGGTTTTGGCAGCGACAATAACCAAGCTATCTTTTTAGACACCCAAGGACGCCAGTTAGAAATTCAACCTTGTTCTAAATTAGAAATGTCTCATCATTTGTTTGATTTTATATTAGATTGCTCGGCAAATAACAGATTTAAGAAATAGCATTTTACCAGGGTGCTACGCAGATGCTTTGTCAATTGTAGATGAAATAGATCGAATGAGTAAGCAAGCAATTATGGGTAATATACAAACATCGATCTAAAGAATGATGCTCAAATTGAGTAAAAATAAAGTTGAGCAACGATTAACTAAATTGATCTGGACAAAAACAAATAGATCATACTCTTAAAAAAGCCTTATCAGTGATAGTTGACTGCCAGATAGAAAGAAGATCCTTTGTCAAGAAGGTTTCCCAAGTCGGATAGTCTATTTGACTTTGTTGATAAGTCGCGAGCCCCATGGCGGATAGTGTGGATGGGTTGTCCATGAGAGTAGCGATCGCGGTTGCCCAATACTCTGGATCGTTACTATTAATTAGAAGTCCATCCCAACTTGATTGACGAACAAGTTGAGCGCTCCCTCCTTGCGAGGACACCAGAACGGGGATACCTGATGCTTTTGCTTCAATCACCGCATTGCTACAGATTTCTGTAGTTGAGGGAAACACAAACAGATCTGCGCTTGTGTACAGCCATGCCAGCGTTGACTGGGGCACTACTCCCGTTAATGTAACGGCATTTCCCAGCAAAGTTTGAATTTCTTGGGCATAATTGCCTTGCCCTGCCATCAAAGCGTGTACTGGGCGATCTTGCTTAAGCAAAATATGTACTGTTTGAGCAAAGGTTTGCACATTCTTGCAGGCATCTAAGCGACCGACATACAGAAGCAAGAACTTTTCTGGTGAAATGTTGTAGAAGCGATGTAATTTTTCTTGATCTCGCTGTCTGGGATGGAACCGCGACCGATCAATACCGCGACGCAAGTAGGAAACACGGTCGCTGGGAAGAAATTGGGTAACCTTCTGATAATCATCCGGCTGGGAAACGAATACATGAGCGCAGTGGGTCAAATAGCGTTTCAGTTTACGTTCAATACCTTGTCTCGCTTGCTGGTGAATCTGCCATCGCTCGAGTAAGAGGTGGCTTCCCCAGCCACTTTTAAATAATCTTCGGATTACTTCTGCTGTATGAATTTGGGTGTATTTTGGCACATCTGTATGCAAGGAAGCAACTAATGGTTTTTGGAAATATCTGGCAAACAACTGTGCCGTTTTTCCAAAGGGAAATAAGGGAAATAATGGATGAGTTGCATGTAAAACATCATGTTGCTTCAGATGTGAAAACAGCATGGGATTGATGGGAGCCAGATCCGTATGTTCGGTCATGTCACCTAGAAACGGTAACTGCTGTGTGCCAAAAACTGGAGGACAAATAACGTACCGAACGCGATCGCAAAGTTGAACAAGATTGTATTGGTCACCTAAGAAATACAGTGTCAAATCAAGCGAACATTTTGACGTGGCTGCGGCTTCAGCAAGTCGTTCCCAGCACTTTACATGTCCTCCGGATTCTTTCCGCCACCAAAGATCGATCAATACGCCGACAGATAACATTTAGCACTCACTGTTTAGAAACTGATATCATGTCCGGTCGATTACCCGCGATCGGGAGCCGGGACACGGCATTATTAACGTTATCTGTGTCCGAGATATCTATGATGCCGTGTCCCTACGCAACGACGAGGTGAGGTTTTTTTATTATGGGCAATTCAACGGACACGATATGATTTACAAACGTCGCCTTCTGGCACCAGAATTGCATAGATAGCCAGATGCTTATGCTTGGCATTAGTTGTAGTTGTAGGTTGGATCCTTGGAACGAAACCCAACCTATGAAGGATTGGATAAATTGATCGCCCTAAGTACGGGAGAGCCAACAAGACTGTACTTAATCATCAAAAACGGGGATGACCTTCCCGTCAGAGGATTGAAGACGGATAGCTTCAAACTTGTTGTCATCATCGTATGTGCCGAAAACCGTAATCCGATCGCCTGGTTTAAGTTTTGCTTGTCGTAAGGGTTGGGACTCGGCCTCAACTAGAATTTGACCTGTACCATCATCTAATACAAAATCCTCGCGGTAAACCTGCACAACTCGTCCCACCAGGGTGACACTATTTGCCTGCTGCAAATTACGAATGGTTGTTTGGGCGTAAGCAGTTGCCGGAACTGCCAGAAAAGTTGTGAGTGCAAGTGTGCTTGCCAGCTTTAGTTTCATCGTGACCTCCAATTTAGGCTGCTTTATCTGCTTGGTTTCTATATTGAAGGAGAAAAGTAACATGAAGGTTTCAATCACAGGACAATCGCAGTGGAGATGGTGGAGATGGTGCCGTACACTCGTCAGATTGCACCCTACATATGGAGACGTTGCGTAAGTCCTGAATCAGAGGAAGATGACAGGGGCAATTTGATCTCAAACGTAGAACCTTTGCCAAGAGTGCTTTGAACGGCAATCTGCCCTTGGTGTGCAGCCACAATTTGACGCGCGATCGCCAATCCTAGCCCAAATCCCCCTGTTTGGCGAGATCGGACTCGATCTGCTCGATAAAAGCGATCGAAAATGCGCGGTAAATCCTCAGAGGAAATTCCCATTCCAGTGTCATTCACCTGAATTACTGCCCATCGGGAGGAAAGCAGTAAACAAAGATGAATTTTACCGCCTTCTGGTGTGTAGCGATGAGCGTTACTTAAAAGGTTAACGATTGCCTGTCGCAATAAATCTGGTTCAGCTTGTAGCGTCACCGACTGGTTGGGCAACTCGCTCGTCAAAATCTGATGCTTCTGCTGAACTCTAGCTGAATATTCCACTATTAACGATTGAATCAGCGCCACAAGATCGACAGTTTTTAACATTTCTGGGGCTAATCTTCCTTCATGGCGCGCCAGAAAAAGCAGCTGACTGACCAGCAGACTCATCGATTCTGTAACCTCTGCAATGATTTTCAATCGCGTATGTTGCTCCTGGGGATCGATCGGTTCCATTAATGCCACTTGAGCATGACTGAGAATGCCCGCCAGTGGTGTACGCAGTTCATGGGAGGCATCAGCAGTAAATTGCTGAAGTAGCTCATAAGACTGGCGGATTGGTTGCATTGCTTTACCACCGAGAAACCACCCCGTCAATGCGATCGCCCCCAAAGCTAGAGGAACACCTACGATTAAAAACAACCGCAGTTGTCGTAACGGTTCTTCAACCGAAATCAGGGGGGCAGCCACTTGCAAGTATCCAATCAGTTGCTCGTCTTGATAGACAGGTAAGGTAAGCTGTCGCAGACGGTGCGGTGGAAACTCGCCAGCACTATCAGCAGTCAGGGTTTGAAAACCCGAGGGAGTTGTCAACTGGGAGGGTGGAATTGGACCAATAAACTGAAGCAGTTGTTTTTCTGGAGTGTACCAGCGAGCAAAAACCAGATTGCTACTCAGGGGTAAAGAATCACGACCAAGAATCGGCACATTTTCCAGATCAATTCGTTTCTGTCCCTCATAGACTAAATTTTCGACTCCCGCTGCCAAGATCCGGCTGGTGTCGTAGAGAGTCTGGTCAAAGGCTTGCAGGCGATCGCGTGCCTCTCGCACGTACAGGATACCTGCAAAAACGACTAGAATGCTCCCCATTGAGAGCGTAAACCAGATGGCTAAATTGCTACGGCTGCGATTGAACATAGAATCAGCTAGGAACGCTCAAGCAATATCCCATACCGTACACAGTTTGTAGCCAATCATCTGCCCCAACTACCTGCAATCGTCGGCGTAGACGATGAATCAAAATAGTCATCGCCTTACTTTCGGGCACCATATCCCATTCCCATAAGGCATGTTCAATCTGATCGCGGGTTAGGACTTGGCGAGGATGACGCATGAAGTATTCCATCAACTGGAATTCTCGCCCTGAAAGTTGAATCTGTTGTCCTTGGCGCTTGATTGTAAGTGTTGTCAAATCCAGTTCCAGATCGTGAAATGTTAGTAGATCTCCCTGCCACTGAGGCGATCGCAGCCCCAATGCCCGCACCCGCGCTAACAGTTCGATCAAATTGACAGGTTTGACCAGGTAATCATCGGCTCCCACATCCAGCCCAGTCACTTTGTCATAGATACTATCCTTTGCCGTCAAGAATAACACGGGAGCCATTTTGCCCAGCTGTCGATATTGCTGACATAACTCAATACCACTCACATTTGGTAACATCCAATCGAGAATCAGGAGGTCATAATTTCGTTCGGTTATCAATCGCTGGGCTGTTGCGCCGTCTTGCACGGCGTCCACTCCATGCCCTGCTTTAGCGAGCGCTGTTTTCATCGGTTCCAGTTGGATAGGATGGTCTTCAACCAATAAAATCTTCATCCCAACGTACAATCAACTCAGGTCTAAGAATACTACTACACTCGCTATGCTTTATTCTCGTTGGTCTGTCTACTTATCACGTCTTGGCTTCAAGTTGGGGTTACTTCTGGTAGTGGTCGGAGTTTTATTTGGGCTAGGGACCCGATGGGTGAGCGATCGCGTTCTTAGTCAACCTTCTACCACCCTGGATAAACTCGAAGCCCAAGGACAGTACCAGGTCCAACTTTCTTTGAAGCTGACTGTCTTGTCGATCGATGCTGCAATCGATCGCACGGACAACATTTCTGAGGTAAATGTGCGAACGATGGGTTCTGCGTTAGAAGAAATGGAATTCAAATTTCCAACCACTGAGTTTACTGGTGTAGAAAAGGCGATCGCTCAAGAACTCGGACTCTCACCAAACGACATTCGCAAATTGATTCGGTATCGACTTGATTGAGCGGTTGCTGAGCGTGAATCGAGATCAAACTGAAAAAGATTAGACTCATTTTCTCGTTAATATAAATCCGCCCTGTTTTCCATTCTGTTTGGCTGTGTGCGGCAAAAAACAGAATATCCCACCCTGAAGCATCCCAAAGTTGCGCGTTAAATTCCTGACTGATGTTATTGACAATAACCACGATTTATGATTGGGTAATTTTTGTCAGAAAACCAACTTCAAAGTTTTGCAGTTATTAGAGTAGTTGAATACACAAGCGAGGATGTCATGACTCAATACGATTATGTTGTCATTGGTGCAGGTTCGGCAGGCTGTGTATTAGCCAACCGCCTCACCGAAGATGGAAAAACGACGGTGTTGTTGCTCGAAGCTGGTAATCCGGATACGAAACCAGAAATCCACCTGCCTATAACCTGGCCCAAACTATGGGGTACGGAAGTGGACTGGGCATATTTTACCGAAGCAGAACCGCAGCTAAATAATCGCAAAATCTATTGTCCGCGCGGTAAAGTTTTAGGTGGCAGCAGTTCAATTAATGCCATGATTTATATCAGAGGCAACCGTCACGATTTCGACCATTGGCAAGCATTAGGCAATCCGGGTTGGAGTTACCAAGATGTGTTGCCCTACTTCAAGAAATCTGAAAACCAGCAGCGCGGTGCATCCGAATTTCATGGTGTTGATGGACTGCTTAACGTCACTGATGCACTTGAACCTAACGTGGTATCACAACGCTTTATTGACGCAGCTGACGCACTGGGATATGGGCGCAATCCTGATTTTAATGGCGCGATTCAGGAAGGTGCGGGAATGTTTCAGCTAACCATCAAAGATGGAAAGCGGCAAAGTACGGCGGTTGCATTCCTGCATCCAATTTTAGGGCGCCGCAATTTAACGACTACTACCAGCGCATTAGTCACTCGTTTATTGTTTGAGGGGACACGCACAATTGGGGTGGAATATCTGCACAATGGGACGCTGCACCAAGCTTTTGTAAACCAGGAAGTAATTCTTTCTGCTGGGGCGTTTGATTCACCGAAACTGCTCATGCTTTCGGGAATTGGCAATGCCCAAGATTTGCGTGCATTAGGAATTTCTCCCGTCGTTGATTTGCCCGGTGTGGGTCAAAATCTCCAAGACCACCTAGCTGTTGGTGCCGCCTACCTTGCTACTGTTGATGTGCTACCTGCACCAACCAGCAACCTCGGAGAAGCTGGGTTGTTCCTTCATACTGAAAATGGGTCCGACGCTGCGCCAAATTTACAATTTCACTTTGGTGTACTCCTGTGGGTGCAACCTGAGTTTGCCCGCCCTGGTTCGGGATTTTCCATTGTGCCATGTCTACTCCATCCCCAGAGTCGCGGTAGCGTTAGTTTGCGTTCTTCTTCCCCTAACGACTCACCAATAATTCGGATGAACTATCTTCAAAGTGAGGCAGATTTACAAGTTCTAGTAGAAGGGATAAAAATTTCGCGAAATCTTGCTAATTCAGGAGCATTTGATGAGTACTTGGGCGAAGAAGTTGCTCCTAGTGCCAACGTCACAAGCGATGAAGACATTAAAGCTTACATTAGACAAAATAGTGATAGTCTTTATCATCCTGTCGGCACTTGCAAAATGGGAACTGATTCAATGGCGGTTGTAGACCCCGAATTGCGAGTACATGGTGTTGAGGGTTTGCGCGTCGTCGATGCATCAATTATGCCAACCCTGACTTCGGGAAACACGAATGCACCCACAATTATGATAGGGGAAAAAGCAGCCGATTTGATTAAAGGTTCAAGTCAGGTTTCACAGCCAGAATATTGAACAATTGGTAGGCGCGTAACTGTTTGAATTTACCTGAGTTTGAAACCCAGTTATATTTACTGGTTTTTATTTTTATTTTAAATTAAATTAAACAATAATCAAGAGCGAATAAGGGTATAATAATTAGTACAGCCATGTCTTTCCGTTTTGTTGCGTGGCTTGAGCTTTCATAGGGACGTATTTGCCGCTGACAAAGCCAGTTTAGGATTTATTTGGGCTTAAAATTTGTTTAAGTCCCGTTAAGATAAGATCTATCTACTAAAGAAGAGGAAACAGAAGTAGTTAAATTTGCTCTAAAAGAATAACTGGATTCTTGCTTGAGCCGTAATTGCCCCTGTTCAGATTCTGGAAAAATCTGGTTAATTCGTGCTTGGCTGAAAGCTCCCTGTTGCAAATGTTTAATAGTTAAGGTTGCTGCATCTTCCTCATAAGCAAATCCCCATGAGCGAGTCAACCAATTTTTGAGGATTCCTACACAGCCGACTGAGCCATAAAATAGATATTCGTAATGGTTTTCTAAACATGGTTCTTCTTGTAAGGGAAGATGCTGCTCCCTGGTTATAATAACTATAATAAATTCAGTAATATCTTCATTTTCATCAATTTGGTAAGGAGTTAAAAGATGTCAATTAGGAAAGTAGCCACCATGTTTGCTGTTAGTAAAATTTTAGTACAAAACCAGGCACGATCAACAACAAATCGAGGGTAGTTTACAGCCCAAACAGAGGGTTAAACCGCAATTGGGTAATCTGAAAAATGCGTCAGAAGAAATTAGATTACTGGTGGCAGATAATCCAGATGCAACTTTGGTTGAGTTGTGTGAATTATTTGCACTTTCATACCGGAAATTGGGTGAGTAGGACGGCAATGTGTCCCTGGCAAGCAGAAATTAGGACTCAATCGCAAAAAAAAACATGGTACAGCAGCCAAGCCGCGACAGAAAGAGTCCAAAAATTAAGAGTGGAGTATTGGGAAAAGATCAAACATATAGATCCAAAAAACCTAGTATTTTTGGATGAAACTGGGATTTTACTGGGGGTAACCAGAACTCATCACGGTACAAACTGGCACAAGAGTATCCTCACTAAAACCATTTTATCGCTCTGCAAAAGTCACAGCAATTGGCGCAATTAGTATTAACAAAGTGCTGGCATTGATGACAATGAATGATTCAATGGATGGACAGGCAGCCGGATTTATTGAAGAATTTTTATGTCCTCAATTATGGGCGGTATCGGTAGTAGTGATGGATAATTTACCCGCTGATAAATTAGCATCAATTGTGCCAATGATTGAAGCTATAGGTGCTAGTGTTATTTGTTGTTATCCATACTTTCCAGATTTTAACCCCATTGAACTGTGGTGGTCACAGCTAAAATCTTTTTTACGTCGGTTCGCTCCAACTACCACGTCCATGATTGATACAATAATTGCAGTTGCCCTCAACTTAATAAATTCTCAACATTTAAGAAATTGGTTGGCTCATTGTTGTTACTGTACCTCATAACAGCGGGAACCGCTGTAAGTGTTAGGGTTTTGGCAAACAACATGACACTTCATCCCGTTTTCGGGAACGAGTAGGTTAAATTGAGCAGCTAAAACGTTTTGATATTGGCTCTGTTTAATCAGTGCGAAGTTATTGACGGCTGCCCCAATTTTGAGATTCCCAGCTAGTTCTCTCAGTGCCATAATTTAATGATTTCCTTAATTTCAAGTGCCATTCTTTGAGGGTCTTGTCTAAACCATGAATCCTAGAAAAACTTGCCAATCGGCACTAGCTTGACAAACTCCTGTTGCCACTTCTGATACAGCCGCATTTGTTCCGCCTCAATATGGGCATACCCTTGCAACCCCGGTCGCAGCAGATTATCCCTTTGATTCAAAGCTACCCTTACCGTCACAGAAGGTTGCTGCGCCGTATCCGACTGCACCACCGGGGCAATATCAACCGCTGGCACCGTGCCAGTAAACTCTAGCAAACCAGTCCCCTGGGGACGGAACGTCACTTTTACACCAGGCTTGACATGAGGCGCGACAACCGGGCGAATCTGCACCGAAACCGTCAGCTGACTCAAATCCACAACCTGCAACAGCGTCGCACCTGCTTCAATATGCCAAAGACAACCAAGTCTTGGTCGTCGCAGGGGCTGGCAACCAGGGGGGAACGATGTCGGCGAGGGGTCAGGCATCAAAGGAGTTTGACAATATGATCGCCGTTGGGGCGGCTGATGGCACGAACCGCGCTGCCTATTCTAGCTTTGGCGCGGGTCTGGACTTGCTGGCATCAGGCAGCACGGGCAGCTTCACGGGTACTTCCAGGGCAGCAGCAGAAGTAACGGGGGCGGTGTCCCAGGTATGGGCTGCCAACCCGCAGTTGAGCTATCAGCAGGTGAAAAACATTCTCTTGCAAACTGCGACCGACCTTTCCGCGCCGGGGTGGGACGACCAGACAGGCTTTGGGTTGCTCTCCTTGGCGGCGGCGGTGGAGTTGGCTAAAGCGGTTGCACAAGAGTTGCCAAAAGCTTCAGAAAGTCCCAATCTCGCTTTAATTCCCGCGTCCGATGAACCGGGTGTCCTTCCTGGCGAACGTCCTGCTAATAGTTACTCTTACTCGTATAGCAACAGCGGGGACGGGTATTCCTCTTCTTACTCGTATACCAGCAACTACACCGGGGATTGGAATGCGGGAACCTCTGACTATTCCAGTCGCTCGGAAAGCAGCTCGAATTCCAGCAGTAGCTCTGATGGATACTCCTACAACAGTCGCAGCAACTCTTTAAGCACTTCCGAGAGTCACTCTGATTGGACCCCCAGTTGGAGCCGATATAACTCGAGCAGCGATTATTCTAATACCTCGTCAAGTAACTCTCAGTGCAGCTCAAATGGGTATTCGTATACCAGCAGCAGCTCTAGTTCTAGCTCTTCGTCGGGAGACTCCCAGTGGGAGGGCGAATACAGTCGGGTTTCATCTGAGGGACGCTCCCACGGTGAAGGCAACTACCGGAGTTCTTATGAGAGTAGTACTTCTACCGAGAGCAGCTACTCGGATGGCTCTGGGTATACCAGTATTAGCTCTAATTCTTCTGACTCGGTGACGCAATGGACTTCTTCTTGGGATAACAACAGCGGTTACCGCTATACGTCTACAACGACTCAAACCAGTTGGTACTACTCGTATAGTTTACATTACTGGGCTCTTGGCTACCGTTGGTCTTGGCAGCTTACTAGCACCTCTTCTCAATCCGGCTACCGAGACGGTCAGTATTGGAGTAGCAACCCCGTTACTCAAACTTTGTCTGACAGTGGCGAGGTTGAGTTTAATGATGTTTTTTACTTTAACGAAGATGATTACTTTGACTCTGGCAGTGGGGGCGATGACTCTAACGAGGGTGGCTCTGGCGATAAGTCGCTCGATGACTATTCTCCTACGGGTTTTGATCGCCCCCTTTTTCCTCTTGGTTTTCCTTCTATGTATGATCGACAGCTGATACGAGAAACGCAGGAACGCCTTTCAAAAACTCCACTTACCTCATTACATGCAAGCATCATACAAACAGCCATACAAACGCAAGCTGCCCAAGGTACTAACGAGTGGGATTTGGGAGATTTTAACCAGTGGAAGGCTGGTTTACTTAATATCAATCAATTCAAAAATCAGTGGGTATGTGGCTACAAAAACGTTATCAACGCAGCAGCGACTGAATTTAATATTCCTCCAAGATTGCTGGCAGCAGTGGCCTGGAGAGAAGTCGGGGGAGACCCTCACTTCTTAGACGACTGGGGTTTCTATTTCCGTATTTTATCTGGAAACCTGGAAGCAGCCAAGAAAACTTCCTTTGGTAACGTAACTATACAGGTAAGGAGAGCTGCTGAGGCATTGGGATATAACCCTACTCAGTTGAGTGATGGGCAAGTGTTTCAAATCATCAAGTCACTCCGAGAGCCTCGACAGAACATATTTATCGTTGCCAAACATTTATCATATCTCAGATCTCGTTACCTTCCAGGCAAAAGTGCTGGGGCAATAACAGAAAGAGAGCTATTAGCACTAGCTGGAGCTTTCTTCGCAGAGCCTGTATACGCGACGCTTGAAGACTTCTGGACGCCATATAATACAAAGGGAGATAACTATGCCGGAGGGTATGGTCGAAGTGCATTTAACGGCCTCAATCAGTCTGGATGCTTTTAACCGAAACCGTGAAAAATTTAATTCTCACTTGAAAAATTCTGGAACAGGTCAGATGAAAGTTATCTAAGTAGCAGACTCGCATGAGGTAAGGCTTTTGCCGGGTGGGCATTTTGCTCACTCAGTCAGCGCCAATTTAATACAAGTGCCGCTGATACAGGCAGTTGAGTCAAGAGGTGGTTTAAAATTGACTAAAAAATTACGAATTTACAGCCATAAAATGTACTATTTCTCAGCATTTTGCTTGTTATTTTTATAAAATTTATTACCTATTTTTGCATATTATTTTTGAGTCAAAATAATAGTAATTTATATCGCTTTGCTGATGATGCAGGGATTTATACGCATCGAGTTATTTTAGATGAAGATGCATTAATTGGGAGAATCCTCTTATCTATAATCGGTTTTATCTGTGGAGCTTTATCTACTTTGATTTCATTTTGGGGATGGCGTAAAAGCCGGACAAACAAAATCATTAAGTACATTTTTGCATTTTTACTGATTACTTCAGTAATAGAAATGAGATTTTGTGGCTATCGTCATGTAGAACTACAAAGTATTTCGCATAATTTTTATAAATCGCAGTAAGGACATTAAGATATCAGCGTCAAGCTGTCGATTACCAAGGTTAAGGGAAAGAACGCATATAGATGAATCCCGCTCTTGAACAAAAGCTTTGGAACGCAGGTCAAGGCGAAGCAGCATATACCGAAATTTGGGCTAAAATTATTGATGCCCTCCTAGATGATTTTCATAAGTTTGTTGGGCAGGATTTTCAACGTTGACTTAGAGATTAAATACCCACATTCCCCATCATTTAGTCGATGGATGTAGACTGGTGAGAGAAAAAAATCTCCGCTGTAAACAGCGTGGTCGGCTATGATTGGTGGTCAGATGGTAGGTACTGAAAGTGGGAAAGATGTTTTTCATGTTAGTCTGACGCTGTTTCTCTTCGATGTGACTAGCAAAAAGCGTTTGTGCCTAAAAACTGGCGAGAGTATGCTTGAGTTTGTTTTTGAAAAACAATCCGATGGTCATGGATGTTGGCGTACACTGGGGTGGTTTAAGGATGAATGGGGTGAGTGGGAAGATGTTGAGTATGAGTGAACTAGAGATACTTGGCGGGCGTCGTTATTAGAACGATAACGGAAGCCCCCAAAAATCGAGCTATGATTGAAATCCTTCCTAATGGAGTTGCTGCGTCAGGTTTCAGGGGAGGCTGTGTTACTGTTCAATGGTGAGAGGATAGTGCTTCAGAGACTGGGAGGACAACTGCTGCTTAATCAAGAGTTTAACCCTTGGATTACATCTTTCCTTCCTCTTGTGACGCTGCCATATGATTTAAAAAATATTCCATCCCCGTTGCTTTAGGGTTTAAATAAAGCCCCCTCTTGTGGATGAAGATATGGCGCAATTAACGAGTCATTGATCTCTCAGCGTTTTCTTTACCCCATTAAACAAGAGGAGACAAAATGTCAATAGACTATCAGTTATACCTATCAACCGCTCTGGAGCCGCTTCAATCCTTAAATATTCTGTCTAAAAGTTTTGACTTTGAGTGGAGTTCAGAGTTGCCAAATCCCTGGCTGTTTAGGGAAGAAATAGTGATAGGATCGCTGTCGGATGATGAGCCATCCATTATGGAAGAGGCGTTTGGATTTAGACCAACGATATATGTGTGGTTTCGGGTTGCTAAGAATCAGTATGGTGAGAAAGGATTTCGCACCATGCTACAAGCAGTGATGGAGTTGCTGCGTCAGATTACAGGCGATGCTGTGTTTCTTTCCAATGGTGAGGTTATATTGTTTCAGAGATTAGGAGGACAATTGCTGCTTAATGAACAGTGCAATTCTTGGATTACATCTTACCTTCCTCTTGTGACGCTGCCCTATGAAGTACGGAATCTTCCATCCCCGTGGCTGTAAGTTGGATTCAAGATGTGTAATTTCTTACTTCTGACCAGACAAACAAACCAAAAATTTGCTATGTCAACGCGAGGTTCTCCCTGTTTCTCTTGACCGACAAATATAAGGTGATTGACCCAAAATAGAAGTTTTTCGCCTTGTAACCAAGCACTGGTCATCGCGATGGCAATAAACAAAACTAAACGTACTAATTTATCATGTGTTGCTTGAGATCCTTCTCGCATTATAACCACCAGTTTTACAATCCTTAAACATGGCTTCAATTCCCCATCGCTGTTTATAAACTTTCACGATGCGCTAAATCCCCCTTGCTTAGTGAGCAGATACCAAGGATCTTTTTCTTGTTGATTTTTATATTTTATTCGCCAAGAGACAGCTAAATTAAACCGACCAAATCCTTTTTTATGAGTCATGTTAATTTGTGAGTAAAATTTTCGTTTACCAGGCGCTATCTTAACGCTTGATAAAGAATTAAACTTTCGTCTTTTTTGGCAAAAATTCGTGTCCTTTTTTTGCCTCAACACGAACTCCACTCCTTAACGGTCTATCCACTGCGCCAGATCTACACTGTGGAATTCTCTGTCTCAATCAATCACTATGTGGTGAGTTTTAAATAGTCTAATGGCTGGTGGCAAGACAGGCAAGTTGCTCCCTGAAATCACTGGATCCTTTTTTCGAAAATAAAATCCAAAAAATGGGAAAAGCTCGTTCTTGATAAATCGCACTCACCATTAAAATATTATTTTCTTGATTAGCGAGGTCGCCCAAAGGAATTGACGCGCTGGCGTTGGCACAAGCCTTAGCGTCAGCAAGTATCGCGCATAAGCCACCCAGTTCTTCTGCCAATTGCCCTAATGTTCGTTGGAATTGTCGTATCTGTTCGCACCCGACTGATGAGAGAGATTGGCCCAACCCACAGAGGCGCATATACTCGGATATGCTTAGCCCTGCGATGCGTGCTTTACTTGTTAACGCATAGTGTTCGGCATCGCTGACGAGAAACTTGATTACCTTGTTTTTGTTGTCCTTGCCCACCACAGCACCTGCATTCCATCTATCTCCATAGTTAGCGCATTAATAAGGGGGGGGCGTCTTTCTATCCGATGAATTTTATAGCCATATTTATATTGCTTGCTCACCCTCTAGTCGCAAAACTTATCGTGATTTATGCCCAAGAAGGTAGGCGAATAAGGGTGTCGAACGGTTATATTTGACAACCCGGGAAGACGATGTAAGTTCTACCAAGTTCTTGATGCCCTCTGCGAGCTACCTTCTCCCTCCCTCTAGGAAGAATTGTATTAATTCTATTCTTTCCGCTTACTTCCCCTTGAGCAGTAGCTGCCAAGGGTTTTTTTTCGTTGTAGCGATCGCAGGGTCTCCCCTGGAAACAACAACAGCGCCTCACGACAGATGTCCCGCAATAGCCTATACCCATAACTTAATTTCTGGGTTTATAATAGAAAGTTTTACCATTAAGGGTTAAGTTGTGGAGGTCGCAACGGGTTACTGCCACGCTCTTGACTAGCCCCAAAAAGTGTGTTTATGGTGGTAGCTGAGAGAAAACTGAGAGGTCAACCGCCCCACCCACAAGGGGATGGGGCTTGTAACTAACCGATAGAATCGGCCCAAACATAAGGCACATTGACCGATGCCTGCTCTTGAGTCCCTTGTTGGGTAGAAGAGAGAATATAGTCGTCGCGAATGTTTAAAGCAGCATTAAAATCGGCATGAGTTCGAT
>NZ_JBHFNP010000072.1:0-2156 GCF_041929235.1 Microseira sp. BLCC-F43 | reverse complement strand
CCAGGAATGTTACGAATATCTTCGATGTTTTCGGGCCCGTCAACCTGCTTAAAAAACTCATTTACTTGTTGATTGTGAAGTAGACGTTAAATAGATTGTAAGTGGTCAAAATCCTTCAGGCTTTTAAATCAGATGGTAGACTCGTAGTTTTTTGGTATTTAGCTTTCTTGTCTGCTTCTATCTCGGTTTTGCTGCCAACTAAATCAGCAACAGCTTGATTAAACTTTTGTCGCTGTTCGCGCATTTCACTTACTGTATCCTGAAGATTTTTCACTTCAGCTGCATCTGTATATTCTGAATTAGTCCATTTAACTTTGTTTGGCAAGCAGTAGCTGCACTAATTTGTTACGCGAACCAATTTAACGCATTTTCAAACAGCCAGCATATCTTAATGCCTTGCCAATTTCTCCAGTCATTTGGCTGACTAATTCCATTATTAAACGAGGTGAATTAATAATTTTTTGACTCGAGTTAATCCTTGAGAAATGTTGTTTAGCTTTTTCCTGGGATTTTGAGTTTTATTTGACTCGTCATCTTCTAAAATACTTGACATAAATGAATCTGCGTGTACCAGAGCAAAAACCTTAAATTTTTCACCATCCGCAGCGATTAATCCTATTACTTGAACTCGCGCGTTAAGCATTTTTACTACAGTTTGTAATACGGTGCTAGACAGCATCGCTGCCTGCAACAAAAGGAGAAAAGATAGTGCGTCCAACAATGGGCAAGCGCAACCACTTCGCCCATCTATCAAGTCGCTTTGTTATTTACTCAAAAATATCTTGAAGTCTGTTAAAAGTTCGATTGAATGCACTGCCTACATCATCTAGTTTTGTGCTAACATTGTTAACCGTACCAGCATCATCATCTAATTTATTAGCAACGTTTGGCCCGCGAGTTGCAGTAGGATTTACAGTAGTTCTTACATTGGTTAAACCCGCTGCCAAGTCATCTACTTTAGTCGCTGTAGATTGAACTACGTTAGAAACTGAATTGACTGTGGTCGCAGTTGTTTGAGTGGTCGCATTTATTGTGTTAATTGGTGGTTTTAATTCGTTGATATTAGCAGTGATTGCTAAGTATGCTTGCGTTACTTGTGCTGGCAGATTTGTATTTGTCGCCAACAGACGCAATGCAACTATAACCAAACTAAAATCGCCAGTCATTCTTTTTGTTTCCTCTCCTTCTTCAATAATTTGATGACGCCTATTTATGATTCGCGGCAAGTCTTCAAGTAATTCAAAATCAAGCAAGCTAGGAGCGACAGTTATTCTGTCTACCGGGGGGAAATTATAATATTATCTATACCCCAAACATAAGGATTAGAAAAATCAGGCGAACTTAATATTGGGGGAATTGATTCGGAAAAACCTTGCCTAGATGCATGTAAGTAATTTGTGAATTAATTTGGGTGAAAGTCCCAGCGTTCCTCAAATCAAATTGAGGAAAAGAAAGCTTTAGATTTGGGTAGGAGAAAGCAATAAATTGATAACCGCCAGCGATCGGGTTTATGTCTGGAGAATTTCTTCCTGTGACTGGCGTATATTCAAGACCGTTGTTTGTTCGTACTGTGTGACAGTAAACATAAAAAGCTACTTGTACGGTGTCGGGGGGAATATTTAAAACAAAGCCATCGAGATTTTCACCAATTAAAATAATATAGAGAACTTTGAGTTGTCAATTGCCCAAAACTTATAGTGACTTATGGCTAAAATTTTACGACACGGACAAGCGGAAATAATCTGGGAATCTGAGTAGTTAAAGATTCGTAGAGTTGGGCAAGGTTGGCATCAGTTATTTTGGGATATTGCCTATTACACAGGGGAAAGGTGGGGCGCAATTGTGGCGCTGCGGGTTGAGGATTTGTACGCATCTGGTCGTCCGCGCGAGTACATCACTTTCCGCGCTAGAACTCGCAAGACAGATACTAGCGGACATCGTCAAACTAGGCAAGTGCCGGTTCATCCAACACTACACGAACGCCTGAAGACTGATGACGTACCGAACAATCAATGGTTGTTTCCCAGCAGTCGCAACCCCACAAAGCACGTTTGCTTTAAAGCAGCGGATTTATTTTTGCGGAATGCTTTGGAGTGCTGTGGTTACGAGTCAAAAGGCATCAGCACCCATTCAACCAGGCGCAGCTTCATCACTCG
>NZ_JBHFNP010000071.1:0-2141 GCF_041929235.1 Microseira sp. BLCC-F43 | reverse complement strand
GGCTGTCACTCCAACATCAAGAGGGATGGACTTACACCATCACGGAAATTAGATTGTCAAGGTTAGTTATTATAAACCTTGCCCTGCTTACACTTGGGCCGTTGGGCTTTCCATTTTTGCCGGAACGAATCGCACGTAGACCAACCGAACGCAACCCAGCGTGCGGCGCCAGAGTTGTTCTTGTTCCTCGGTTGGCTAAAAGCGGTATCGGTAGGCTTTTTCAGTCAATTTTTACATTATAGCATTTATCTTGTGAGGAATACTACCGTGCAGTTATGGGATAAATTAGCGGGATTGACCCCGATAATTTATCCCCCGTTTCCTGCCACCGTTAACCCTACGGGTATAACGGGGGCCTCCACGGGAGAAGAAAGATGAAAGCAGTTGTTTGGACAAAACTGGAAAAAAAAATTTGTCAGGGGGGGTTGCAAATTCCATCTGATAGCGCTAGTATGTAATAAGTGCGATCCTCAGTAGCTCAGTGGTAGAGCGATCGGCTGTAATGGACGCAAGATATTGGGAGTAACTAATATCTTGAGTGACATAGCAGCGCTACTTGGTAACAAGTAGTGGAAAATCGGGTGAATTCAGGGAAGCCGCAGCAATAAGGGTGGCGGTAATCCTGAGCCAAGTCTGGCAAAAGGCGGTGGTTTCCACAGTAGCCAGAAAGGCGCAGAGACTAAGGATGAGGAGCCTGTCCAATAAATCCTAGAGCGCCCGACATCCCAAAGGGATGATGAGATAGTCCACCCCTTGCGGAAACGTAGGGATAAGTGTAACCGATTGGTCGCTGGTTCGAATCCGGCCTGGGGAGTTAAATACAAAAAGAAGGGTGAAGCATGAAGGATGAGAATTTAGACTTCAAACTTCACCTTTCAGAATTTGGTAAGTATTGGTCGCTTGACCGGGAAATAACGTTTCTCAATCACGGTTCGTTTGGCGCCTGTCCAATGCCGGTATTGGAGGCGCAGCAGCGCTTGCGGTTGCAGATGGAACGGGAACCCCTACGCTTTTTCGTGCGGGAGTTTGAGGAACTGCTGGATCGGGCAAGAAGCGAGTTAGCTAAGTTTGTCGGCGCAGATGCTGGGGAATTGGCATTTGTGCCGAATGCGACGACGGGGGTGAATGCGGTGTTGCGATCCCTCACCTTCGATCCAGGGGATGAATTACTCACCACCGATCACGAATATAATGCCTGTCGCAACGTGCTGAACTTTGTAGCAGAACGCACGGGTGCTCTGGTGGTGGTGGCAGAAATTCCGTTTCCCCTGGGTTCGCCGCAAGACATAATTGCAGCAGTATGCGCTCGCGTCACACCCAAGACAAAGCTAGCGCTGTTAGACCACATAACCAGCCAAACAGGTCTAATTTTACCGATTTCACAGATAACTCAAGAACTGGCGCAGCGTGGCGTCGATACCCTGATCGATGGCGCCCACGCGCCCGGTATGATTCCCCTAGACCTGCATAACTGCGGCGCCACTTACTACACCGGAAATTGCCATAAATGGTTGTGTGCGCCCAAAGGCGCGGCATTTTTGTACGTGCGACAGGACAAGCAATCAGAAATTCGTCCGATGACTATCAGTCACGGTGCTAACTCGCCCCGCACCGATAAATCCCGCTTTCAATTAGAGTTTGACTGGATGGGAACCGACGATCCCACAGCATATTTATGCGTACCAGAAGCAATTCAATTTATGGGTTCGCTGCTTGTGGGTGGATGGCCCGAATTAATGGCACGAAATCGGACAATGGTATTGACAGCGAGGCAGATGCTGTGCGAGGCGTTGGATGTTGCGCCACCCTGTCCCGATCAGATGATTGGTGCGATGGCAGTTATACCATTACCAGAGGAGAGAACCGAATTTGTCAAAACGCGGTTAATTCCGCCGCTACAAGATGCGCTGTGGGAGCATTTTAAAATTGAAGTGCCGATAATTTATTGGCCTAAATACCCATTTCAGCAGATGCGGATTTCGGCGCAAATTTATAATACTTTTCCACAATATGAATAT
Source organism: Microseira sp. BLCC-F43 (assembly GCF_041929235.1). NCBI lineage: Bacteria > Bacillati > Cyanobacteriota > Cyanophyceae > Aerosakkonematales > Aerosakkonemataceae > Microseira > Microseira sp. BLCC-F43. The sequence goes on along the minus strand of NZ_JBHFNP010000071.1, from coordinate 123 downwards.
TTGGCCTTTGCACTAACCGAGTGTAAAACCTTGTAAAGTTAGTATGAAATCAGCAATCTTACTGATGAAATTTCAGTTGTACCTATTATTACTTAAATCGGTTTGATGTTAACCGATTCTGAA
>NZ_JBHFNP010000070.1:0-17153 GCF_041929235.1 Microseira sp. BLCC-F43 | reverse complement strand
AAGAGGGATGGACTTGGATTTCTAGGTTACTTTCCTCACCATCATGTTTATCAAGTTGTCAAGGTTCTTGCCTTGCTAGCCATCCTCCGATATTCGGTTTCGGCTAAACGAATCGCACATTCATCTCCCACCAATCAAACCGATCTCCGAGTTGACGGTTGTACCAGTACTGGCAAATCCGCAGCCAGAGATTTAACTCTAGCTTTTGTTCGGTTGTAGGAAGTGCTTTGTACTGGTACGTGTATTTCATCCTATGATTGTAAGTCATATTGCTTTACGGTGCCACCTATGAAGTATGAGGATTCGATTAATATTAGACTCCCAAAATTAGAGAAGAAAATGCTGGACGACTACTGTAAGAAAGTGAAACGCAACAAAACGGACGTGATTCGGGAGTTCATTCGTTCATTGCCTGAGAGATAGTTCATTGCGGTGCTGGTAGATTCTCGCGTCAAACATCGTTCACCTACCGCTCCGCAATGAACGCGGTATTCCTCTCACACCTCCGCAGCGGTAGGTGTGAGGCTCCTACCTATTGAAGCTGAAAATTTAATTTTTTTAAATAATTTCTATAAATTGTGTAGGGACACGGCACGATTAAGATTCTGGGATTTTACCAAAAGCCTTCAACTGCCGTGTCCCTACGTCAACGATCGCTGTGAGGGCGCTACATGGGCGTTCTAGGCACCAACGCTGGCTAGAATCGGCGCTGCATCGACCTTAGATCCGGGGGCATACATTTGAGCAACGTAATCCACCAGCATCCGGTCGGTGTTGAACACCGGCGCATTGGTTTTAATCGACGCTTTCATCATTTCAATCCAACCGTGGGGAATTCCGTTTTCATCTTGGTCGTAGTAGAGCGGAACGATTTCCTCCTCTAATAATTTATAGAGGGATTCCGAATCGATCCGGTCTTGCAACTCTTGGTCGCTGGTATGAGCATCTTCACCAATCGCCCAACCGTTGAGACCTTTACCATCCGCTCCCACTTTATAACCTTCGCACCACCAACCATCCAACACGCTGCAATTAATGCCGCCGTTGAAGCAAACTTTCTGTCCGCTGGTACCGGAAGCTTCCAAGGGACGACGAGGGTTATTCAACCAGACATCCACGCCTTGGACTAATTTTTGCCCCGTGTAGATATCGTAGTCTTCGATAAATGCCACGCGGTAACGAATCGCCGGATGCTTGCACCACTCCATCAAGCGTTGAATAATCCGCTTGCCTTCTTCGTCGGCGGGGTGAGCTTTACCTGCGAAGATAATTTGCACGGGTCGTTTTTCGTTGCCAAAAATCCGCAACGCGCGTTCGGCATCGCGCATCAAAAGATGACCGCGCTTATAAAGACTAAAGCGCCGCGCAAATCCAATCGTCAAGACCTTGGGGTCTAACAGGTACTCGGCAGCTTGGATCAAGTCGTGGTCTTCGCCGCGATTTTGGCGCGCTACCTTGACTTTTGCGCGAGTATGTGCTATTAGCCGTTCTTTGAGAACTTGGTGACGCCACCACAATTCTGCATCGGGAATTTCGTCTACCTTTGCCCACATTTCGGCATCGGCAACGCGACTAGACCAATCTTCGGCCAAGTACTCGGAGTACAGGTCGCCCAGCAGCGGTGCGGTCCAAGTGCGCGCGTGGACGCCATTGGTGATATGACTGATGGGGACTTTATTTTCCGGTCGGTCTGGGTAGAGAATTTGCCACATTTTGCGGGAAACTTCACCGTGCAGTTCGCTGACGCCGTTGGCAGCGCGACTGAGTCGCAGCGCCAGGACGGTCATGCCAAACGGTTCCCAAGGGTCGCCCAAACGACGGGCGCCCAACGCCAGGAATTGCTCGCGGGATAGTCCCAGTTGGGGCCAATAATGGGCAAAGTAGGAGTCCATCAAGTCGGGGGAGAAGACATCGTGACCCGCAGGCACTGGGGTGTGGGTGGTGAAGAGGCAAGATTCGCGTACTGTTTGCTCGATGTCGTAGAACGACTTGCCAGTTTTCTTAATTTCTTCCCGTGCAATTTCTAGGGTGCAGAAGGCGGCGTGACCTTCGTTCATGTGGTAAACCGATGGTTTGATTCCCAAGGCGGTTAGAGCTTTGACGCCACCGATTCCCAGCACTACTTCTTGGGCGATGCGGGTTTCTTGGTTACCGCCGTACAGGTGTCCGGTCAGCCAGCGGTCAATCGGGTCGTTGTCATGGCGGTCTGTATCTAGCAGGTACAGCTTGACGCGACCGATTTGTGCCAACCAGATTTGCACTTTAACAATCCGCTGCCGAATTTCGATTTCAACGGTAATCGGTTCCCCTTGCTCGTTTTTGAGCAGTTCTAGGGGCATTTGGTCAAATGGATTGTCGATGTAGCTTTCTTCTTGCCACCCGTGACGGTTCAAGCGTTGGTGGAAGTAGCCTTGGCGGTACATCAACCCGATTGCAACTAAGGGAATGCCGAGATCCGAGGCAGATTTGAGGTGATCCCCGGCTAAAATGCCCAAACCGCCCGAATAAACCGGCAAGGATTCGTGGACGCCGAATTCGGCGCAGAAATAGGCGATGGGGTGTTCTGGCGTAATTTGCGGCACGACGCGACTCGCCCAAGTATCTCTTTCGCTCATGTAGCGGTCAAATTGCTCGGCGAGTACCTTGACTCGCTTGATGTAAACCGGGTCGTTTGCTACCTGAGTCAGTTTTACGTAGTTGGTTGACTGTAGCACGGCAACCGGGTTGTGTTTCAAGTTATGCCATGCTTCGGGATCGATGTTGCGGAACAGGGAAATGCGATCGTTTGTCCAGCTCCACCAGTAGTTATAAGCTATGTCTGCTAATGGTTTGAGGGGAAGGGGTAGCTTTTGTTTTAGTTTTTGGGCTGCGGTCATGGAATGGTCGTTCGCCATATGAAATTTCAAAGTAACTGTGCGATCGCACGAAAGCTGAGCTTGGACGGACGGTGCGTCAATCCGGAACAAATCATTTTTAACTTGTCCAGAGCGTCTTGGGCGGTTGAAGTGGCTGAGTTAATCGCTAGCCTTTTGCAGATGCCTCTTTCGTGTCCATCGATGATAGCTTGACAGCATTTTTTGCTAAGTTAGCTTTTTTTTAGACAATTTTAATAAAATCTAAAATTTTCCAGATAACGTCTATTTGTTGGGACTTACGCGCACCCATCCGGGTTTCTATAAAAAATCGTTGATTTGCCAACTAGAGATCTAGGTCGAAACTTTGGTGATGGCAACGCCCTTGCGTAAGTCCCGTCTGTTTAACCAGCACGAGGGTAAAATGTCAAACTTTCCCTGTATGCAACGGAGAGCAACCCCGTGTGTGCAACTCCCCTGCTCCTGACAATTGCCAAGCAACGGGCGTAAAATTATTAACACAAGCGGCGTTTGGAAATTTTTATGAATCCTGCCCTGTCTCAAATGGGGACTCAGATGTCCCAACTAACCGGCGTGCGGGCGATCATGAAGGACATCATCGAAACATTGCAAGCAGGCAAAGGGCAGGATTTTATTAACTTAAGCGCTGGAAATCCGGTGATTTTGCCCGAAGTAGAGCATCTTTGGCGAGATTGTACCGCACAACTCCTAGCGAGTTCGGAATACGGCGAGGTGGTTTGTCGCTATGGGTCATCTCAAGGATATCAGCCGCTGATTGATGCGATCGCTTCCGACTTCAATCGCCGCTGTGGGTTAAACCTCACCCATCGCAATATCTTAATCACCCCCGGCAGTCAAAGTATTTACTTCTACGCCGCGAATGCCTTCGGCGGATATACTGCCAGTGGCGACCTCAAACAAATCGTTCTACCGCTGAGTCCAGACTATACCGGATATGGCGGCGTTACCTTAACCCCAGAGGCGTTAGTTGCTTATCAGCCTACTTTGGATATTGACGAAGCATCTCACAGGTTTAAATATCGCCCCGATTTCAGTCAATTGGTAATTAATCAAACTACGGGTTGCGTAATTTTCTCAAGACCTTGCAACCCTACCGGGAATGTCCTAACCGATGATGAAGTGAAAAAAATAGCCGATTTGGCAGCAGCTTACGATGTGCCGGTACTGATTGATTCCGCTTACGCCCCGCCTTTCCCAGCATTAAATTTTACCGAGATGACGCCTGTATTCGGCGACAATATTTTGCACTGCATTAGCTTATCAAAAGCTGGACTGCCAGGAGAGCGGATTGGGGTTGCGATTGGCGATGCCAAGTTGATTGGGGTGCTAGAGAGCTTTCAGACGAATTTGTGCATACATTCGTCGCGATATGGACAAGCGATCGCTACCCGTGCCATCAACTCCGGTGCCCTTGCCGATATCGCCGTTAACGTTATCCGACCCTACTACCAAAACAAGTTTACCGTTGTAGAATCCACCCTAGACCAAGCCATGCCCCAGGATCTGCCTTGGTTTCTTCATCTGGGCGAAGGAGCGATTTTTGCCTGGTTGTGGTTGCAAGATTTACCGATTACTGATTGGGATTTATACCAAGAATTAAAACAGGTGGGAGTGATTGTTGTTCCCGGTAGTTCGTTCTTTCCAGGCTTGCGCCAAGATTGGGCGCATAAGCAAGAATGTATCAGAATTAGCCTGACGACTACGGATGAAGAGATTGAAATGGGAATGCAGCGATTGGCGAAGGTAGTGGAGGGGGTTTATATGCGTAAAACCGATCCCCCCAAACCCCCAATGCCTTGGGGGGCTTAAAAGAGGGTTGACCCAGGTTGTTAGCGATCAAACCGATCCCCCCAAACCCCCCGAGCTTCGGGGGGCTTAAAAGAGGGTTGACCCAGGTTGTTAGCGATCAAACCGATCCCCCCAAACCCCCCGAGCTTCGGGGGGCTTTAGAGAGCAAAAATCGCTCTGTAGGGGCACGGCTTCCGAATAGTTGGATTGCAGCGCAAAATTTATTAATGCCGTGCCCCGACAACCATGTTCAACCTGAAATATCGCGCTGTAGGGGCACGGTGTTTCAATATTTTGAGTCAGAATCAAAAGTTACTGATGTTCCCTACAATTATCAAACAATACCTGTCTGCACTTGTGCCACGGGGGGCTGTATAATCGGAGAAATTCCGGCAAGGTTGCCCAATTCTTCAGCTACAAAATCCGGCACTTTTGCTTCTTTACCTTTGGCGAGACAGCAATCTCTTACTGCTAAGAGAAACCCTTTTATTGACTCTGGCGCACCAGGCATTGCAGCAGCTTCTTGCAAGAATTGTTGCCACAATCCCTCGTCTTTTCCGTAAACATCCAGCAAATACAAACCAGCCAAATATTCAGCTAAAGGATCGAGGGAAAAGCGGATTTGGTCTTGTGCTGGGCCAATTGTTTGAATTAGGCGCAGGCGGGTTTCGAGATATTTTAGACGTGCTTCGGCGTTATCTCCACCAAGGGCAGCAATTGCATCTTCTCTCTTGGCTGCTGCGGGTCGATAGATTTGTTTGAGGCATTGCCAAGCAAGGGTTTTAGCGTCTTGGTGGATAGTGCGATTATCAAACTTATCCCCTGTCAAATCCCGGTTGAGTTCGTTGAGATAAGAAAGCATCAAATCCGGTATATTGTCAGGCAACTGAGGTAACTGTAGCGGTAATTCTTGTATCGACCCGACTTTGGCAGCAATCAGCTGTTCGGCATAAAGTTTTGCCAGCAGTGCGGTGATATTTCGCTGACCTACCATCAGCGACAAACGACTACAGGCATCGAAAAATTCCGCATCGGTGAATAGGTCGCGCCTACTTTGCTGCGTCAGGTATGCTTCCATAAACGATGAAAGCCGATTACCCGCAATCCGAAGGGGTTTGAGCGTGGTTTTGATCGTATGACCCAGGGTTTCTTCTATCCGCGAAGTTACTATCAGCGCATTGACGGTAAAATCGGGCATTTCCGGTCGGATGGCTTTGCGCGTCGCTTCGCTCATTTCTGAGAGGTGATCCACAATTACCAGTACCCGCCGCCGTCTGAGTAGGCGTTCTAGCAACTCCTCTGAAATTGGTTCGGGTTCGTCGCTGAGGTCTTGCAGTTGTCCTTGGATAGCGGCAATAAAAGGCTGTTTCCCTGCTGCTGGCTCTAAGTTTAGCTCAACCAGCATTCATCCCCACACTCTACCCGCTTCGGGTGAGTGTTGGGATGAATGCGAGTGAGCGGACGATTGCACCCGCTCACAAGACGCAAAGGCGTAGCCAGCGGGAGATGAGCGGGTGTATGAGGACGGGAACAAATTCCACGTTTGACCATTGATTTTATTTGTGTTATCATGGTTCTAGTAACTGCGATAAGATTCATTGTGTTGAAGGCGGTCAAAGTCAGAATTTATCCAAGCATCGAGCAACAAAGTCATTTGGCGCAAGCCTTTGGCTGTGTTCGATGGGTGTGGAATCAATCTCTGGCTACCATGTCCCAGACCTACAAGGAAACTGGGAAAGGTGTATCGGCTTTGACCATGAAGAAACAGATTCCAACATGGAAGACCGAGCATGAATGGCTAAAAGAATGCTACTCGCAATGCCTTCAGTCGTCCGTACTGAATCTGTCTCAAGCTTTTATCAACTTTTTTGATGGTAGGGCTGAATACCCGACTTTCAAAAAACGTCAGGGTAGGCAGTCGATGCAATATCCTCAGAATGTCAAAATTCTGAGCGATTCTGAGATTAAATTCCCTGGAAAACTTGGAATAGTTAAGGCTAAAGTTCATCGTGATTGTGTTGGTACTTTAAGGACTGTGACGGTATCTAAGATGCCTGATGGTCGTTACTATGCCTCGTTATTAATGGATGATGGTGTTGAATCTCCAGCAATCAATGAAGATGGAAAAGCTATCGGTATCGACCTTGGCTTACTTGATTTTGCAGTTACATCGGATGGATCGAAATACCAAAACCCTCGGCATCTCAAGAAGCACGAGCGCAATCTGAAGCGCAAACAGCGTAAATTATCTCGCCAGAAGGATAAGACAACCAACCGACGACGTAAGGCTAAACTAGCTGTAGCCAAAGTCCATGGAAAAATAGCTAGAGTACGTGAAGATTTCCGGCACAAACTATCCCGTAAGATAGTTAACGAAAACCAAGTTATTGTGGTCGAAAATCTGGCAGTAAAGAACATGGTAAAAAATCATAATCTGGCTAAATCAATCAGTGATGCTGGATGGGGAATGTTTTGCACTATGCTTAAATACAAAGCTGAAGCAGAAGGTAAAGTCTATCTAGAAGTAGGTCGATTTTTCCCATCGTCTCACCTGTGTTCAAACACTTTACTGTCGCTGCCAAAAATGGATCTATCGGTGCGTGAATTTGATTGCGCCCATTGTGGCAAACGACACGATCGAGACATCAATGCAGCTATCAACATCAAAAATGAAGGCTTACGGATATTGGCGTTGGGAACCAGCGTTACTGCCAAGGGAGGCAATGTAAGACCAAAACAGTATGGGCGCAAGTCCACTGCTGTCGAGGCGGTTGCCCTTGAACTTGGAAGCCCACACTCTATCGCGTAGCGATGAGTGTGGGTAGTTCACCATCTGCACGGATACTTCCTAGAGCCTCGATCGCATAGCGACGCACGCCATAATCCTCATCGTCAAGCGCTGTGAGGAGGGCTGGAAACGCAGGTTTTGCATTGATGCGCCTCACAGCTAAGGCAACAATCCCACGCAACTCCTTATCGTTATCCCGATCTTTGAGAACATCAATCAAGGCAGGAATCGCTGTTTCGGCTCCCGTACCGATGCCACTTAAAGCATCAGCAGCACTCCTACGTACTTCTGGATGCTGATTTTTGTCGTTGAGAGCTGCTATAAGGATACGAATAGCCTCTGAAGAAGGATTTCTGCTCAAAATAGCGATCGCATCTAACCGTTTCTGTATGTCTTCGCTGTTTAGTTGCTCGATTGGGGGGGCAATTTGCACGTCAGTTGCCTGTTGCGCCCAGATGTTGTCAGTTACACCCAAGGGGTATGAAAGGCTGAGAAAAGCGAGGGTGACTGTTGCGAGAAATTTTGGTCTAGTACAGTTAACCATGACTTCACCTCCCCAGGGAGGATAGAACTAATCTCAATGCCAAGTTGCTAAGCTGATGTCTGAAGAATCCCGTCGCGGATGTCGTTAGGCTATGCCTGTTGCAACTGGCTTTTGCAACTGAACTTACAACTTGCACCCAAAAAAGCTTTTTCGATTAAGGCAATAGTAAAACTGCTGATTTTATTATCTCCACAGAAACTTCGGTTCGGGCAACAGGGCAACAAAATTTCAAATCGGGTATCTATGGGGAGTGCGAGATCTCACAACATCGAAGAGCGATCGCACACCTGAGCTTTCTTCTTGACGATGCGATCGCGCCCCCGAAGCCACCAACAAGAGACAATAGGATTAGCATAACTTGACGCTGCCAGCAGAATGTTAACTATCCAATGACCAATCCAAAATCCGATCCCCCCCTGCCCCCCCTTCAAAAGGGGGGAGTCCAAAATCCCCAATCCGAAGACTGGATCGAAATCGGTACAATTGTCGCGCCTCAAGGCTTAAAAGGAGAGATGCGAGTTTATTCTAATTCTGACTTTCCCGAAAGGTTTGAAGAACCGGGACAAAGGTGGCTATTGCGCCCAAATCAAACTGAACTAGAAACTGTAGAATTGCTTAGCGGTCGGTATATTCCCGGTAAAGGAGTATACGTGATAAAACTGGCGGGTGTGGAAGACTGCAACCAAGCTGAGGCTTTGCGGAATTGTAAGTTAATGGTACCGGCAAGCGATCGCCCCCTGTTAGAAGAAGACGAATATCACGTTCGCGACCTAATGGGTTTAGAAGTTTTCAACCAACTCACTGGCGAAAACTTGGGTATTGTAGTGGATCTAATTCCAGCCGGAAACGATTTACTAGAAGTGAAACTCCATCAACCAGAGGCAGAGGAAAATAAAGAAGATTTACCCGATACTGCCAACGAAGAAAACGAACCACGCAAATCGCCGCCAACTACTGTTTTGATTCCATTTGTCAAAGAAATTGTACCAATAGTAGACCTGGAACAAAGGCGAATTGAAATTGCACCGCCCCCCGGATTGTTAGAACTTTGATCGTGGGTAATGGGTAATTGGTAATGGGTAATTGGTAATCTGAGAACCGAGGCTCTGCCTCCCCCCTCTGGCTCCCAGGCTCCAGCCTGGGAGCGAAGTCTGGGAGGCAGAGCCTCCTGAGTCACCTACTAACCGAGGCTCTGCCTCCCCCCTCTGGCTCCCAGGCTCCAGCCTGGGAGCGAAGTCTGGGAGGCAGAGCCTCCTGATTCATCTATTACCCATTACCCATTACCCATTACCTATGCCAATATTCCCTGAAAAAAATGCGATCGCTCTGTTTTATCAGATGCGATCGCTCTATTTACGACTCAACCAAACCTAAACGTTATCAGTATATTTCCGTTCAATATTACTCTCACTCCATAAACTTACAGTTGTGCCTATCTGAACAGCGATAATAAAATCTTCAGAGGCAACAAGATAATCCAAACGATAAATTTGAGTACCTCAACAAAGAACATTATCGCTAGGACTAAAAGGACAAAGCCAATAAAGACATAGAAAGACAACGAGCGGAAAATTTCTTCCGGACTCTTGATTCTAATGGAAAAAGCTGGTTTCTGTTCAGGTTCTTGTTGTTGAACAACTTTGAACCCATCAGTATCTTGACCGACAACTCGATTTTCTAATGGCTGAGCAACAGTTTTTGCAGCGGTTGCGTGGAAAGTTTCTACACCGCTATCGTCTTGAGGCACTTCTACTGACGAAATTCCGTTGTCGAAATTTTCCCACACCGTTTGGTGAGGAATATCGGAAACATTCAAGCTGTTTGCGGTGGGAATTTCAGCATCCAGCGTTTCGCCAGGATTGACTAAAATAATCGAATTTTGTGGAGCTAGTTGTGCCGAAGCTGCTTGGGGTTTTGGCGACGCGATGATGGTCGTCATTGCCACCATTGATGCTAAACCTACAGATGAGAATAATTTGGATAAATTCATTTTACTTTCCCGCTTTAATTTAATCCCTGACCTTACAATAGTTATTACAAGAGTTGTCAGGGAATCTCCGGATGTTTTTTCGGAAAATGTAGTAACTATCTACGCGGGGTGAGAAACCGGGTTTCAGAGTAAATACCTCGTTGGCGAACTGAGAGTTGCACCAAGAGGCGGAGCCTCTATATTATCGTTCCCAGGCGGGAGCCTGGGAACTAGATGAGGGAGGTTTCTCGGTTTGGTTAGTTTTTGGCTGGGAAGCGCTTAATTGTGACATTTGTTAGATTGGCATCGGTCAAATTAGCACTCTTGAGGTTGGCATTGATCAGGTTGGCATTGGTTAAATTGGCACTTTTTAAATAAGCACCTTGTAGATTGGCATTCCATAGGTTGACACTTTTAAGATTGGCTGCTTTTAAGTCGGCATTGGATAGGTTTGCACGGAATAAGATCGCCCCTTCTAATTTGGCACGTTCTAGGTCAGCACCTGCTAGGTTTGCACGGGTGAGAATTGCACTTGTCAGGTTGGCTTCGGTTAAATTAGCTTCTGATAAATTTCCTGCGGTTAAATTTGCCTTTATTAGCTTTGCTTCACCTAAATAGGCACGTTCTAAGTTGACACTCGATAAATTGGCTTCGGTTAGATTAGCATCTCTTAAAATGGCACTTCTTAAGTCGGCATTCCCCAGGTTGGCACTCGCTAAGTTGGCACTCGCTAAGTTAGCATCCCATAAAATGGCATCGCTTAAGTCAGCACTCCCCAGGTTGGCATATCCTAGTTCCGCACCCCCCAGGTTGGCGCGCTTCAGGTTGGTATTCTCTAAATTGGCATCTTTGAGGTTGGCACGTCTGAGATCGGCATCGCCAATTTTGGCATTCTGTAGGTTAGCATCTCCCAGGTAGGCATTCCATAGGTTAGCAGCGGTTAGGTTAGTACCCGTTAAATTGGCACGTCCTAAGTTGGCATAGCCTAGTTTTGCACCCGCCAAGTCGGCATTTACCAGTTCAGCATTGGCGATGATTGCGCCTCTGAGGTCGGCATTGCCCAGTTTGGCACTTGCTAAGTTGGTATTTACCAGTTTGGCATAACCTAGTTTGGCACCTGTGAGGTCAGCACCTTCCAAGTTTGCACCTGTCAATTTTGCTCCCCATAAGTTGGCATTTTTCAGGTTAGTTTGTTTCAAGTCTGCCCCCGTTAGATCGCATTTGGGACATTTATTGGTTTCGAGCAAATGCCTGATCGATGCTTGATGGGACATTCTATAATTGATCGTTGCAATACCGCCAGCAACTATACTAAAGCCGACTAAACCTGCTATCCTCACTCGCTGTTTGCGTTTAATGGCATGTTCGGATATTTCTGGTATTTTGACTTTGCCGACTACTTCAATGGGTTGAAGTGCTTCCAAAGCGGCGGCGGCGTTGGAAAAGCGATTTTTCAGGTTGAGTGTCACCATTGTTTCTAGCCATTCCAGAAACTGGGGATTTACTTTTGGCACTAGCAGCTTAAAATTTATCTGATAGGCATCATCGATTAGTTTGCCGATCTCGGTTGATTTTGTATTTGTCAGCAAACCAACTAGCATGACACCCAAACTGTATAAATCTGATGCTTCTGTTAACTGGCGATTGAATAATTGTTCTGGCGGCATAAACCCTAATGTGCCTTTGATCGCACTGCTGACGGCTACGTCTCCGCCACCAATGCGGGCAAATCCAAAATCTACTAAGTAAATTTTGATTGGGTCTTGCCAGTTAACTAGGATATTTTCTGGTTTAATATCTCGATGGATGACAACTGGTTGTTGTCGTTGCAAGTAAACTAAAACTTCTAAAACTGCGACGGCAATTTGCTTGATTTCTGTTAAGGTTAATAGATGAGGTTGGGCGAGGGAAGGAGCGTATTTATATTCTTGTACCAGACAAAAACCCGATGGAGTTTCAAAGGAGTCTAAATATCTGGGAATGCTGGGATGATCTAAACGCTGTAATAGTTGGACTTCTTTGTCATAGGCATCGTAGTCTGACCAACTTGCACCTGTTTGGGCAAACTGAAATTGCTTGATGACTACTGGGGAATTGGTTTTTTTATTGGTTGCTAGGTAGGTGACTCTACCGCAGGCACGGTTTTGTCCTAGTTCGCGCTTGACTTGATAGCCGTGAGAGGAAAAATCTGTGTAGTTGCTCATAATGGTTAGATAGCGATCGCCTATTGCCTAAATAAGTACCATACTTGTCGCCAAAGCAGACAATGCGATCGCAGAATCAAAAATAATATCATGTCCGGTGACATCGGTAGCGAAAGGCGGGGCGGGTTTATTTATACTTGGCGCTACTAGCAAAGTATCTATCCATCATACTCTTTAGGGTTTAATCAATGAGGCTTTAGATAAACTGTATCTAACTAACCCCATAATTTGCGTTAACGCTGGACTCAGTAGCATCCAGCCAAAGGGTAAACCTATTACCACTAAAGCCAACCTGACTAAATGATTGATAAATCCCACCTGCAACCCAACTCCCAAACTGATACCTAACGCGCCACTTAATATTGAAATACCCACAGCAAAGGATTGGGAAAATTTCCTTTTTACGTGCTTTTTGAACGTATGATCCATCACAACAACCCCTATCCATCCGATTGCAAATCCCACACCAAAGCTGACTAATAATGAACTGGTTATATAACCAGCAAACCTGCCATCAGAAGGCCCAGTTCCCACACCAGCAACTACCATCATCGCAGTCACAGAAGCGGCAATTCGCAAAGAACTCATTAGTAATTCTGTCCGAGAAAATGTTGTCCCCCAGCCTACACCCCACCCCAATCCTATACCAATGATTGCACAACCCCAAAACAATAATTCCTGTTGTAATGCCCAACTTGCTAATTGCCCTAACCCCGTACTAAAAATCAGTAATGGAATTAAAGAAAAAAAGGGGAAGTTGCTTGTAACTAAGTGGTGCTGTCTTTACCTTGAGAACAATGGTGTAGGGTTTAGTCGCTGCATTAGTTTCTAATAAAAGCCGCCGCTGATAAATTTGATTCGCCTGTAACAGCCTTGTGTTCGCTACGATTTGGCATTGCACCTGATTTGCTTCAAATTTAGCAGGCTGAAAGGCAATCCAAGCGTGGTTTCCTGGACGACAAACAGGGTCATTGGGATGCAAAGCGACTCGCCAGCTTCCTTTGAGGATTGTATCAGGAACTTACTAATGGTGAATGATTGAATTAGCATTTCGCCTGTTTTTGTGGCTTTCAATTCCAGGGTTTTGGCAACCCCTCTCACTTCTGGTAAACGTTTAAACTCAATCCCTTGCAGTGCTTTTAAAGCGGTTGCCGCATCGGCATAGCGTTCGTGACGATTTGGCTGCACCATTGTATCGAGCCAATTAATAAAATCCAAACTCAAATCTTTGGGCATCAGATGTTGAAATTTAATCCGTCCTCGCCGATCGGTTAATTCCTGAATTTGCTGGGTTGGCGCTAACAGATGAATTAGGGTAACTCCGAGGCTGTAAAGGTCAGTGGCAGAGGTCAATTTGTAATTTACTAATTGTTCTGTAGCCAGCATATTTAGGCGTTCTGCTATTTTGGATTCTAGGCTTAAGTGAAAGTTAATCAAGTACACTTATCGTCCATTGAATAATATATTTTCGGGTCTAATTGCTTGATGGATTAGGATAGGCTGGCGATTTTGTAAGTAAACTAAACACTCTAAAATTGACAGGGCAATATGTTTGATTGTTTGTGCATCTAACTGGTTATATCCAGTTAAAGGCAAGGCTTTTTTATACTCTTGAACCAACCAGAAACTACCAGGAGTAATAAAGCTATCTAAATAACGAGGAATACCAGGATGATTGAGTTCTTTCAAACCTTGAATTTCTTGAGTGAAGTTGGCTGCGTCTGGTGGCAAAATTCCTGATTTGTGAAACCGAAATTGGTGGATTATAACCAGCGTTTGAGTTTGGGAAATTTGCGCCAGGTAGGTGATGCGATCGCCTGCGGAATTTTTTCCTATTTGTTTCTGAATTTGATAACCTCGTTGGCAAAAATTTGGCAAGTTTTTCATGATGGTAATTATCACAATAAGCACGCATAAACCTAAGCAATTCATACCAAATCCGGGTGATAAACCCCCTTGATTTTATAGCCCGCGCAGGCGTTGCTCTGTTTGTGTAGCCGCGACTTCAGTCGTTAGGAATAAAAGGGGTAATAGAACCGGATTTGGTATCATTGTGCAATCCCAATCCGCATCCTACAAGCTAGCAGTGTAGGAAAGGATTCTATTACCACGTATATCTGGGGATGTGGTACTTATGCAGTTTGGGTTAAATTTGATTGAGCTACTAACTATATTTCCCAAAAAATACTGAAAGCGATCGCGTTTTCACCTATTCTTAAAATTTCGTAACAGTATTTATCCGCAAAAATGTGTAATATCATGTCCGCTCAGAATCGGCATTGCGCTGATGGCGGGTTTATCAGTACAATTGGCAAACCCAACCCCCCAGAAAAGGGACTGGTAAAACCCGCCCCTACGACGCCATTAACCATAGGAGTAGAGACGTTACATGTAACGTCTCTACTACCGGACTCGATAACCTCTTAGACTCTGGCGCTGAAGCGCCTAATACGAACGGAGACTCCTGAAGTGCAAAAGTGGGCTTGGCGATCGCCTTCCCTACGCCTCCTAAGTTATGTCTCCGCTTCTGGTAAATAATTAATCTCGAGAACTTCTTCGATGGTAAAAGGCAAGTTGGTTGGGAAAGTATCGATCGGCAACCCAGTTTCAACTGCTGCCCTCAGTATGCCATCTCCATAGCACTCGCCAAAAACTTGTTCTAAATAAGGTTTAAGGCTAGGGCTTTCCTTCAGTTGCTTTTTGATTCTGAGACGATGTTCTAAGATAGATGAAAGCCAGCTATTGCTGCGATGTGTTGGTTGATATTTATACTTCAGTAGGTGGAGTAAGACAACTGTTAAGTTACTTTCAAGCGATCGCCTCTCACTCTTACCTATGTCTTTAATTTCCTCCACCAGGTTAGCAATATCTAATTCATCCCACTGACCTCGATCTAGCAGCTTAGCAGTTTGTTCTAACCATAAATAGTAATCTTGTTCGTAAAGCGTGGGGTTCATAGGTGATCGCTTGCTTATTTTTATGTTCACAGAAACCCGGTTTCTTCAATAATACCTTCGCCAAAATACCCCCACCCTTCAGGGTGGGGCTACACAAACAAAGCCCGCGAAGGCGGGCTGTAATGATTTCAGCCTGCGTAGGCAGGCTTCGTTTGTGTAGCCCCATGCTTTAGCATGTGGGCGTTTCAGAACATTGGCGAAGGTATTGTTAAAGAAACCGGGTTTCTCAATTTAACTCATCACCCAATTTACCAAAGTGCGAACGCCGTAACCCGTCGCACCGGAATTGTTGTAGCCGTTTTCTTTATCTGCCCAAACGGGTCCAGCAATATCTAAATGCGCCCAAGGGGTTTGTTTGACATATTGCTTGAGGAAAAGGGCAGCGGTAATAGCACCACCTGGACGAGGTCCGGTGTTTTTCATATCCGCAATTGGCGATTTTAAACCCTCGAAGTATTTCTCTTCTAAGGGCATCCGCCAGATTTTTTCGCCTGCAAGTTCGGAGGCTGCTAATATTTGATTGGCGACGCTATCATCGGGACTCCACAATCCGGCGATATCGTCACCCAAGGCAATGACGCAAGCACCTGTGAGGGTGGCTAGGTCAATAATCGCATCTACTCCCAATTTTTCGGCAAATACTAAAGCATCTGCCAAGGTTAAACGTCCTTCGGCGTCGGTGTTGTTGACTTCGATGGTTTTGCCGTTGGATGCTTTGAGGATATCGCCTGGGTGCATGGCACGCCCGCCAATCATATTTTCGGTCGCGGCGCTGATAAAGTGAACTTCTACGTCGGGTTTGAGTTGAGCGATCGCTTTGGCAGCCCCTAGTGTAGCAGCAGCACCCCCCATATCCATTTTCATGGTTTCGATGCCGCTGCCTGCAACTTTAATATTTAAACCACCGGAGTCGAAGGTTAACCCTTTCCCCACAATGGCTAATTTACGCCGAGGGGTTCCTTCTGGTTTATAAGTCAGGTGGATAAACTTCGGCGGTAGATCGGATGCTTGGGCGACGCCTAAAAATGCGCCCATGCCTAGCTTTTCACAGTCTTCCCTTTCTAGAATTTCTGCGGCTAAACCGAATTCGGATGCGATTGCTTGTGCTGTTTCTGCCATTGTTATCGGCGTGACTTCATTAGCGGGGGCGGCTACCAACTCCCGCGCTAAAATAACGCCAGTGCAGATTTTCTGGGCGCGGGAAATCGCTTCTTCTTGACCTGGTAACCCCAGCAGATCGACTTGTTCGAGTTGGGGCGGTTTATCTTCCGGGTCTGACTTAAAGCGGTTATCTTGGTGTAGGGCGAGGATAACGCCTTCGGCGATCGCACCCGCTGTTTGCGCCGGATCGGAGTTCCACACGGGTAAGCTTATTCCCAAGGTTTTGCATTTTTCCTTTTTCGCCACCCGCGCGATCGATGCCGCCACGCGGCGCAAAGTATTTAATTTGAATGCTTCTGGTTTACCCAGTCCCACTAAAATAATCTTGCGGACGGGACTGTTAACGCCAAGGCGCGACGAAGCGGTGCTGCCTTCTTTGGCTTTAAATTCGGTTTCGGCAATCAGTTCCTGCAAAATACCGCCGAATTTCTCGTTTAATTGAGCTAGATCGCCGGTTAACTCTAATCCATCTTCAAACAAACCAATTGCTAGTCCGTCCCCTGTCCAGTCTAAGCGCGGGGTATCTGTTGCCCGAATATCCATCTATTGTTCTACCTATTTAGTTCCTGTTGTTCCAGTATCGATCAAGATTACCTGGCAGATTGCCCGTTGCACTATCCATCTGGTACGAAATCGACTGGCGTAGAGGCGGAAAAGCGATCCCCTGCCCCTACAGGTGTTTATGGGTGTGGAATTCGTTGACGCCAGTAGGGGCAAGGCAGCGAAGTCTTTTGATCTGGTACAGAGATGGTGAATGCCGTGCCCCAAAAGATCGTGGGTGTGGCGATGTTTGAGGGTAGGGGCAAGGCAGCGAAGTCTTTTGATCTGGTACAGAGATGGTGAATGCC